>BTQB01000134.1:0-6910 GCA_036985655.1 Anaerolineae bacterium
GGAGGGTCTTTCTCAGGACCTCCTGGTCAATCTTATAGGCCCATCCAAGCCTGGTCATCGATTCCTCGAGGCGGCACAGGTGTCGATCTAACAAGAGAAATTTATTATGTTGGAAGCTCCTAAAAGCCGTGTACACACCAACTGGCAGGTTATCCAGCATATGGTGAATCGAGGTGACGCTTTCTTCGACCGCTATTGATTTGGCTCCTTCGGCCGTGACGGCAAATAACCGATATTTGTCCACGGACTAACCCCCTATTCGCCCTCGAGACGAATTCTACGCTTGGCCAACTCCTGGCGTATCGCATAATGAGTGGCTCGATCCAGAGGGTAGCGCCAGGCAATCAAAATTGACAGCGCCAGCATGAGTGAAGGTATCACTCCGACCAGCAGCTTTAAGGCTAGCAGTGCTGATTCAGGCTGTTCAATAAAGACCTGCCCCCCGGTTGTACCGCCTATAAATCCAGTTCTGGCTAGAATTTGGGTTACAACAAATATTGTAAACGCGGTTGCTAATTTGCGAAAGAAAACGAGATAACCAGAATATACTCCCTCTCTCCTCTTACCCGTCTTTAATTCATCTTCCTCAACCACATCGGCAACCATAGCCCAAGGAATCACGCTTATTGCTCCATAACCAAATCCAGCAAAGATTGCCGCGATAATTACGAAGAGCTGCCCCCCGGGTGGAGCCAGGCTGATGAGCAATAGGACAACGGCATATATGCTCATGGAGACGATATAGGTGTTTCGCTTTCCAAAATGACGCATCATTTTCACAATTAGAGGCATAGTCATGAAACCGATTCCTAAAACGATGGCTAAAATCAGGCTGTCGTAACCCCTATCAACTCGAACATAAAAAATGAGAAACCACAGCAGTACGGATATGACGACATCTGCTGTCGAGAAACTTAACAGGTACACGGCCGCCGCAATCCGGAATGGCCGGTTGCTAAATACTTCCTTGAACGTTTTCCACGGTTTGAAGGGCGATGTGTCGATCGGCACACCCTTGGGTTCACGGATAACCAGAAATAAGATTAGCGGCGGTATGATAAATGTGATGCCGGCAAGGGCTGCAGTAACTGCATACCCAGCTTGTAGCGCGGAGCTTAACTCTAAAACCTGGCTAAACCATTCTCCAATTACATCTTCTGCTATTATTTTAAATGTTGCACTGGCTACAAGCGCCGCCAGAATTGCAGTCGCTATTCGCCAGCCCGCCAGGCTGCTCCGTTCATCATAATCCTCTGTTAGTTCTGGTGTTAAGGCTATATAGGGCACATTTAATATAGTAAAGGTGGTGTCGAAGATCAGGTAAACAAGCCCATAATATATCGCAAGCCAGAGTTCGCTTTCGATTGGAGGAATGAAGAAAAGCAAAAAGAAGAATAGGCCAAAAGGTACTGCGCCGTACAGTAGAAATGGCCGGCGCCGTCCCCACCGTGTTTGCACGCGATCAGATATCATCCCCACCAGTGGGTCGTTGATGCCGTCCCAAATCCTGCCAACCAAAATTACAACACCCGCTAATTCAGCCCGTAAGCCAACAACACTGACGAGGAAGAAGAGCCAATATAGATTTCGGACGGCTGTTGCTGCTGAGGTACCCCAATCGCCAAGCCCGTAGATGAATTTAGTACGCCTGGGAACTATCTCCGATTGGAGCGTTTCCGAACTCACATCGATCTCCTGGAATTTGTTGTGAGGAAGATGCTCATTTCACTTGGTTGCGATTATAGAAATCCAGCTTCCAGGGTTGAATGTTGTGTCTGCTTAACCGGAATGAAATAAAGCTATTGGAGATTACTGACCCCCGGACAACATCTTTGTAGCTAAAACCAGAAGCAAGAATAATATTCTCTGAGGAATTGACATTTTTGGACGCACCTTGAGGCTCCGCTGCATCGCATCCACAGCAGCCCATAAATTCCTTTTTCGAATATGCATCAAACTAAGCATGCGCAATACATCAGCCTGCATCGTATATTCACCAGCGCTGGCAAATAAGGCTGATGACTCACTATAATATTGTTCCGCCCCTGGGTAATCTTTTCGCCGGCTGGATAAATCCCCCAAATTTCCAAGTACTTGGGCTTGTCGAACTTCATCACCCAGTTCGCTAAAAATCTCATTGGCTTGATTTAGAGCTTCTTCGGCTGCCCCCAAATTTCGATCAAGGCGATATATCACCCCAATATTATTGAGCATTTCCCCCTGGCCCAGAAGGTCTTCGACTTCACTGTATGCCTTGGCCGCTTGTTGAAAGATAACAAGGGCCTCATCACGCTGGCCCTGGTTAAATAGGGTCATTCCCTCTTCTTTCAGTTCCTCAGGTTTCTTGTCGCCCACAAGCCCGCATTCTCCAGCCTATATACATCTCACTAACTGCCAGAAATGTCGATCCTTGAGTTAACTTGAACCTTTGATTCCTGGATGCCGTTGATCAGCGTATGCATTTACTGAATCAGGAATTACTAGATATTAAAAGCTTCACTGAAAAAACTCAGAGAACTTGTATATCATAGGTTGTTCTCTCGAGTAACTTTGCAACTTGCGGCTTGCGTGAGCTTTTTCAGGGGACTCATTAATAGGTAATCTCCAGAATTCCTTCAGCGATTTTTCTTAAGTTTTCCGCGTTCATTTTGCTTAGCCGGACCGCTGTTTCTAGATAGCCCAGGTTAATATCTTGTGTAACAAAGCGCTGCATTTCAGGCGATAATCTCTCAAAACCTTTTTTATAGGCTAAAGAATCTTCGTGCTGTGCAAGCGGCCCATGTACATCATCAGTTAAATCCTTAACAGTTCGGGCCAGGGACTGGAGGATATTCTCGAGGTCAAAGTATGGAATGACATCTCCACTTTCATAAGACCGTATCTGCTCACCTTCTATACCGGTTGTTTTAGCCAATTCGTCGATCGTTATCCCCTTTTCGGTTCGAAATTGACGAAGGGTTGTTCCAATAATCGCATGTCTAAGGGCCATATACCTGGCGAAATCAATATGGCTATCCTCTTCCAGCTCCTCGTTTCCCCAGAAATAAGCCATCGATACACCGAAGTACATGGCCAAAACCTCTAAATCTGGCAGTGAAGGTGCTGCTTTGCCTTCTTCAATTAGCTGGTAAGAATCTGGTCCAATTCCCAGTGCCCGGCCACAATCATCGATGGAGAGTCGTTTTTCAAGCCGCGCTTCGCGAATTAAACCTCCTATTAATCCCGCTCTGGTTCGTTCTATTTGGTTCATGAGTTATCTTATTCTTGAGCTCTCGGAAACAAGACATTCAGGGCAATATTTGACAACCTAACGCCTAATACAAAATCGATCCCGATGCCGAATAGAGAATATGAAACGCCTCCTAAGAATAATTATACATTACTGGCACTCACAAAACCGACTCGAACGCGAGTGATAGTAACATAATCACCCTTCGTGGCAACGCTGTCAGTTGAACAGATTATGCTTCAACTGCCCCATCTTCTATGATACAATCTAGAGGTCCGTTAGAACCGACCCAACTCTCACCAGGGAGCTTGAAATGAATATACTCATCCAAGAAATGACCTTTGAAGATTTTGACGAGGTTCGCCAGCTTTGGTTGGACACTGAAGATCTAGAGATCAGCGACACTGATTCCCCAGAAGGTTTAGCCCGTTTTTTAGAAAGAAATCCAGGATTGAGTTTCGTTGCCCGGGACCAGGGTGAATTGGTAGCCGCGGTCTTATGTGGTCATGACGGACGTCGAGGATACATTGACCAATTAGCAGTGAGAGAAGGATTTAGGCGTCAGGGAATCGGCCGCTCTCTGGTGTCTCGCTGCCTCTACAATTTAATGAGAATCGGCATACGCAAATGGCATCTCTTTGTCCCTTACCAAAGCGAGGGGGCGATTGCCTTTTGGAATAAATTGGGATGGGACAGAAGCATAGAACTAATAACTATGACGCTTCAGGGAAAAAACGAGATTAGCAAGTAACAGCCCCATGCTACTCTGTTGGGAAGTTGCCCCTATCACTGCTCACGCCGCTGATGAATAAGGTCATTTATAAATAATATGGATAACCTCTTTCTTAACGAGTACTCATGCACATTTCAGATTATATTTAGTATCGTGGGCTATCATGCTCGCGAAGTCGCCAAACAAGCGCACAGCCCCGGTTTCACCCTCCTGGACCGGGGCTGTACGCATTTTAGGGAGAAAATATCGACTTTGGTTTCGTAGCAATAATAGTTGATCCATGTACTATCTCGTTGACGGACATAATCTCATTGCCAGCCTCACAACAATATCGCTCGATGATCCTAACGATGAAGCCAAGCTAATAATCCAGCTTCGTCGCTGGACGGCCGCTGGTCGAAGCCGGCGTATATCCGTCTTCTTTGATGGCGGTTTACCCGGCGGTCAGAACTTTAATTTGTCCAGTGCTAATGTAAGCGTCTTTTTTGCATCGGCCGGCATCACTGCAGATGATCTGATCATTAGCCGGATTAGAAAAATAAAAAACTCCAAGGAATATGTCCTGGTATCAAGTGACAGAGAAGTTAAGAAGGCAGCTGCCATGAAAAAAATGAGAACGATCTCTTCACAAGCTTTTGCCATTCAGCTTGATCAACTCGATCGACCCCACAGCAGCAAAGTAGATCTTGGCGAAGTTAAAAAAGTTAATGCTTCCTTGAATGAGGATGAGGTCGCACAATGGCTTAAGATCTTCAAGGGGGAGGACGAAAACAGGGATTGAGCGCTAATTTAGGTAGGTTTTTTCCTATTTCTCATACATTTCTTATACAGGTGTAATGATTCGCTTAGGTTTATCGGCTACTATTAAGTTAAGTTTGGTCAGCTAAGAGGAACTCCTCCCCAAACTGGCACGAGAGAAACGCGACTGGAACAGCTCTGACCAAACCTAGGGAAATGTCGTACCTCCCTCGAAGAGACATTCTCCCGCTTATTGCTCAGAGCGCCTCCCTCCTGGCGACACGAGCAGACAATACCCGCCCTCTCCCCCCAGAGGGCGGCTTTGTTTTTAATTACTGCTAAAAGCTGTTGGATTCAACTACTGTTGGCTATCCCCGTCACCACCTGCACGTAGCCCACTCAAGAATGCCATGACGCCCGCAGCATAAACTCGCCCGCCCCGGCTAAGAGTTCGACGCATTTCATCCATTCTCTCCAGGCGTCGTGCCCTCTCTTCGGCGGTGAGTTCGTACAACTCGACAAGAACGCCACCCGTTCCTTTTGGATGGATGAAGGCAATCTTCTTGCCACCAGTACCGATTGTTGGCTCTTCATTGATAAGGGGTACGCCAGCATCCATCAGTCGCTGGAGCATCTGCTCGATGTCATCCACCTGGAAGCAAATATGGTGAATTCCTGCTCCGCGCTTTTCCAAAAATCGAGCAACACCGCTGTCAGGACGAATAGGTTCCAACAGTTCTATTTCGCTTTCCCCGGAAGGTAAAAAGGCCACGTCCACATCTTGATCCTGAACATGTTCTACATATTCAAGCGGAAGGCCCAATGTATCAACCCAAAAACCCAACGCTTCCTCCAAATCAGGAACAACGATGGCAATATGACTAATTTTTTTAATTGATCCATTCATTATTTTTTTACACTTTTACTGATGGTTTATATTCGCCCCAACAGTGACGCAGCGTCCCACAAATCTCGCCAAGAGTAAGGTCATTTTCCACACAGGTTATAAACAGCGGCACCAGATTCTCATCTGTTCGGGCGCTTTCCTCTAGCCTTAACCTAAGCGCCGATGCTCGTTCATTGTCACGCTTGGAACGTAATTCTGATAAGCGTTGGCGTTGGGCTGCTTCCAGTCTGGGATCTACTCTGAGGAGCTGAATAGGTGTGTCTTCAACATCAACAAATCGGTTGACGCCAACGACGACCGATTCTCCCCTCTCCAGTGATTTTTGATATTCGTAGGCAGCATCCTGTATCTCCTGTTGAACGTAGCCACTCTCGATGGCTGCCAGCATTCCCCCAAGATCGTCGATAATTCGAATATACTCCTCTGCCCTTCTCTCTAATTCATCTGTTAGCTGTTCAATGAAATATGAGCCGGCTAAAGGATCGATAGTGTCCGTGACCCCACTTTCATAGGCGATTACTTGTTGTGTTCTGAGGGCAATGTGGACTGATTCCTCAGTTGGTAATGCCAGGGCTTCATCCCGGCTGTTAGTATGGAGGCTTTGTGTCCCGCCTAAAACGGCCGCCATAGCTTGTAAGGCCACCCGAACGACGTTGTTTTCAGGCTGCTGGGCTGTTAGGCTGCTGCCTGCCGTCTGGGTATGAAATCTGAGCCGCCAGCTTTTTGGATTTTTCGCCCCCAATCGATGGCGCATTATTTTCGCCCATAATCTTCGCGCAGCCCTGAATTTTGCGATCTCCTCCAAGAAATTGTTGTGGACATTGAAGAAAAATGAGATCTGGTCGCCGATAGTGTCAACATCCAATCCGGCATCCTTGGCAGCTTCCACATAGGCTATGCCATTGGCCAGGGTAAAAGCCAGCTCTTGTGCGGCCGTGCTGCCGGCTTCCCGAATGTGGTAGCCCGAGACCGAGATTGTGTTCCAATGGGGAACCTCCCGGGAACAGAAATCAAAGGCATCGGTAATAAGACGTATTGACGGTAGGGGTGGGAAAATATAAGTCCCTCGGGCAATATATTCCTTAAGAATGTCATTTTGGATGGTTCCTCGCAGCTTATTTATTGGCACTTGTTGGCGTTTGGCCACCGCGATAACCATGGCCAGAAGAATGGCTGCCGGTGCATTGATGGTCATGCTGATGCTGACTTCATCCAATGGTATACCATCCAATAATCGAGCCATATCCTCTAAGGATGGAACACTAACGCCTACCCGGCCCACTTCTCCAAGAGCCATCTTGTC
>BTQB01000135.1:0-6843 GCA_036985655.1 Anaerolineae bacterium
GGAGCCAATATGGTCATAATCTCTGTGGGCAAGATAATCACTGTACGCCTCCTTTGTCATGAATGGTGGCTTCAGATTATCTTGCCTTCTTCTTTATGTCAATCAAATGGACAAAGTCGAGAAGTGGATAGTAGCCAGTTGTCAGTTGTCACTGACCACTGACAGCTATCGACTAATAACTAGCTACTAACAACTAACTTGATATAAAATCTATCTCGTGTTAGAAGAAGAGATTATCCTCAACAGCCGCTATAAGTTAATCGAACGCGCTGGAACGGGTGGTATGGCGGTTGTTTACAAGGGCCAGGACCTGATGCTTGGACGCATGGTAGCGATCAAGATTCTTCACGAATCCCTGGTTGGGGATGAGCAATTTCTGCAGCGTTTTCAGAAGGAGGCTCATTCGGCCGCCAATCTCAGCCACCCAAATATCGTAACTGTCCATGATATCGGCCAGGACGGCCATCGATATTACATAGTCATGGAGTTAGTCGAAGGCTCTACCCTTAAAGAATTAATTCGCGACCATGGAAAAAATAATGGCCAGCCGATGCCCCTGCACCAGGCAGTTGACATCGCCATCCAGATCTGCGCAGGTGTTGGATATGCTCATAGAGCCAGATTAATTCATTGTGATATGAAATCCCAGAATGTTCTCGTATCGCCAGATAATCAGGTGAAAGTTACTGATTTTGGAATTGCCCGGGCATTAAGCGAGGCATCACTACACGAAGACAGCCAGATTTGGGGCACTCCTCAATACTTTTCCCCTGAACAAGCGGCCGGTTTATCTCCAACAACTGCATCCGATGTATACAGTATTGGCGTCATTTTGTTTGAGATGCTCGCAGGAAAGCTGCCCTTCAAAGCCGGATCCCACACAGCATTGGCCTTAAAACATATCCAGGAGCCACCACCAAACATTAGCACCCTTAATCCAGCGGTTCCTGATCAGTTAGCCCGGGTTGTGGAAAAGGTCTTATCAAAAGAACCCTCGGGTCGCTATCGAACGGCCGATCAATTAGGCCGGGTATTGAAAGTTTACCGCGACAACAGTGAAGAAGAGACAGGGCCGGTTAATAGGGAATTGGCTGCTGCCGCTGTTATGATTGAAACAACTTCAGCGGCCGTCTCAACCAGGGAAGCTGGACCTACAGCCATGGCCCATACCAGGATGCCTGAGGTTTCCCCGGAAAACAGCGAGCAAGCTGAGATTATTTTAACGTTAGATGAAAAAGAAAAGGGAACGGATTGGTTAGCGGTGATTCTCGGCATCATAGCCCTTATCAGCCTGCTTGGACTCATTCCCCTCTGGTACTCGATTTACCGGCTGTATACAGGTTGATCCTTAGGTAGTCGGCGCGGGACTACTTTCTTAATAGACCATTTAGCAAGCCCTCCTCCTATCTGCTATACTGTAGTCAGGTGTTTATTGGCGTTATTTCCCTGGACTCTGTGTTCCAGTGAAATGGACGACAATGGAGGCTAAAGCGTGAATTCAACAAGGATCACCAAGTGGTTCATCTACATTTTGATAACTGTGGCCATTGTTGCCATTCTGTGGAGCTACAACACGGTTGGTTCGGAACGTGATGAGATTCCAATCAGCGAGCTGGCCCAACAGATCAAGAGTGGTGAAGTAGAGGAGCTCAAAGTATCCGGGGATGGTCGCGAAGTCACAGTCCAATATAAAGATGGAAACCGCGACCCTGCTTACTCCCAGATTAGCGAAGTAAGTTCGTTGGAAGAAGTGCTGGCAGCGTATGGCGTGTCCAACGAATTGAATCAACCAGACGGTCTCACTATCAGCTATGAACGACCGAGCCAATTTGGCGGCTGGTTGAGTTTAATAGGCATCTTCTTACCTGCTTTGTTGATCATCGGCTTTATCTTCTTTATTTTGCGCCAGGCTCAGGGCACCAATAACCAGGCCCTATCTTTTGGCAAGAGCAAGGCCAAGATGTTCACTGGAGACCATCCCACGGTAAGTTTTGATGATGTGGCTGGCTGTGATGAAGCAAAAGAAGAGCTCGAGGAAATCGTTGAATTTCTTAAGGAACCAGAAAAATTCGTGAGTTTTG
Source organism: Anaerolineae bacterium (assembly GCA_036985655.1). Lineage (GTDB taxonomy): Bacteria > Chloroflexota > Anaerolineae > Promineifilales > Promineifilaceae > UBA11865. The sequence goes on from BTQB01000135.1 coordinate 2,082, forward strand.
GTGCTCGCATACCCAAGGGTGTGCTTCTAGTTGGCAGTCCAGGCACAGGCAAGACATTAATGGCCAAAGCTGTATCAGGAGAAGCGGGTGTTCCCTTCTTCTCGATTGCTGGTTCTGAATTCGTAGAGATGTTCGTCGGCGTTGGCGCCAGCCGCGTTCGAGACTTATTTGATCAAGCAAAACGGCATAGCCCGTGCATTATCTTTGTTGACGAAATTGATGCTGTCGGCCGCATGCGAGGAGCGGGATTAGGCGGCTCTCATGATGAACGAGAGCAGACATTAAACCAGATTCTGGTTGAGATGGACGGCTTTAGCACTGATGTACATATCATCATCCTGGCTGCCACCAACAGGCCTGATATTCTCGATCCAGCCTTGATGCGTCCCGGTCGATTTGACCGTCGTGTAGTTCTCGACAGGCCAGACATCCGCGGCCGCGAGGCCATCTTCAAAGTGCACATGCGCGGAAAGCCGCTGGCCAGCAATGTTGATTTGAACATTTTGGCTAAATCGACCCCGGGCTTCGTTGGCGCCGATATTGAGAACACTGTAAATGAGGCTGCTCTACTGGCTGCTCGACGAGATCGTAAAGAAATCGGTATGTCAGAACTTGAGGAGGCTATAGAACGAGTACAGCTTGGACCGGAGCGGAAAAGCCGGATTATCAGTGATGAGGAAAAGGAAATCACGGCTTACCATGAAGGGGGACACGCGCTAGTCAGTCACTTTCTACCCCATGCTCAGGAAATCCGAAAAATCTCCATCATACCAAGAGGAATGGCTGGGGGAATCACCTGGTTCATGGAAGATGACATATATTTCTACAGCCGGACAAAATTTAACGCCCTCATCGCTACTGCTTTGGGCGGCCGGGTAGCCGAGGAGATTGTTTTCGGTGAGATCACCACCGGTGCAAGTAATGACCTGCAGCAGATAACTAAAATGGCCAGATCAATGGTGACTCAGTATGGTATGAGTGATGAATTGGGGCCGAGGGTCTATGGCGATAAACAGGAATTAGTCTTCTTAGGAAGAGAAATCAGCGAGCAGCGAGATTATTCAGAGGCCGTTGCCGAGCAGATAGATAAAGAGGTCCGAGAGATCATTGATAAGGGACATAAGCAAGCTAACCAGATCCTTACCGAACATAGAGATAAACTAGAATTGATAGCTAAAGCTTTGCTGGATATTGAGACCCTTGAAGCAGATGAGTTTGTCGCCATAATTGAAGGACGGGAGCCAGAGGCGCCCACATCCAGCCCTACCCCACCAACTGCTGAGGTTTCCGAGGATGGACAGGATGAACAAGTTGAATGGAAGCCACCGTCTTCGCTTGACTTGCCCCCAGCTCCAACTCCCGCATGATGTAAAAAAATCTGTGGCGTGGGAGGAACTAGCTTGGGAAACGACCTGAATAGTCTAACCACTCAACTTTGAAATTAGATTTTTCCCGTTGTTGCCGCTACTATTGAGCGATAATGTCTGAGCAGTTTCCATTAACCCTAGCCCTAATAAACGATATTCTACAAGCGATCATTGTCATATTTAGCACTTCTGTGCTTCTATACAATTTAAGATATCTCTTCCGCGACAGGGTCACCAGAGCCTTTAATGCCATGATCTTCTTTGTAATCATCGTTTATTTCACAGAACTATTGGCAACCCGGACTACCCTTGCAGATTCAGCTGAGGTTTGGATTCGCATTGGCTGGATCGGAATCGCCTTGGTACCGGCCGCTCAATTCCACCTGGCCGATGCCCTTCTGGAGACAACAGGAGAACCATCGCGAAATCGTAAGATTCTCTCTCGAGTTTGGTATCTGGTAGGAATATTATTCTTTTCCCTGGCTATATTTACTGAGCTGTTGATAACCGATCCAAACTTGTCAACATCCACGCCGCATATGGGTGCTGGTCCTCTATTCCCGCTATTTGCAGCTTACTACTGGATCATCAGTGGCGCTAGCGTTTTTTTCGTTGGACGCGCCCGAGCACTCTGTGTGACCAAGACGACAAGAAAGCGGTTGACAATGATCTTGATAGCCATTCTCGCCGCCCCGCTAGCTGTGTTCCCCTATTTAACCATTAGCCGGGGTGCCAACGTGCAATCATCGGTTCTCTTTTGGCTAATCATCATCTTAGGCAATTTAATTATCAGTGTAATGTTCGCGTTGCTTACATACTACATGGCCTATTTTGGAGCTATCTCCCCTGATAGAGTCGTTCGAGTCAGGCTGTTTAAATATATGGCGCGCATACCCTTAGCGGCCTCCATAGTCTTACTGGTCTATGTTGCCCTGGTACAATCAGAGCAGTTAGTAGGCTTACACCTGGAAACAGCTTTAGCAATAGCTCTTGTCGCAACGGTCATTCTTGTAGAATGGGCGATTTATGCCTTCAAACGACCCCTTGAGCGTTTATTCCAATTAACAGATGAGCCAGAGGTAAGACGTATTCAGCAATTGAGCGAACGCGTGCTAACAACCAGGGACCTTCGCCAATTCCTGGAAAGCGTCCTGGCAGCGGCCTGCGAAGTGCTGCGAACACCTTCAGCTTTCGCCGCATCAATCTCAGCTGACGGACCCAAGTTAGAAGCAGTGATAGGTTTCGTTTATGCAGAGAATGACCAATGGCTGTCTGAAGAATGGCAGGACCTGGCCCAATCTGCTAGTACGGCGAAGGATGATCACACTGATCTTCCAACCAGCGGGCGGTTTATCCTCTGGGGAAATTTCTGGATTCGACCTCTTTATACCGAACAAAATGATATACTGGTCGGTATCTTAGGGGTAGAAGCTCGATCGGAAAAACCGGATCTTAATGATACTGAGGAAAAAACCTTTAACAGATTAGTGGCTCAAGCCACCGTAGCTCTGCAAGACAGGCTGCTTCAGCAAGAAGTCTTCTCAGCTGTTGAAGGATTGCTGCCTCAAGTGACAGCAATTCAGAGGACCCGAAGCGCTGCCACCTTCGGAGGTACCCGAATACTTACTTCCTCTGCACTTGAACACGGAGGGGTGATTGCCGATCCCGAATTCAACAGTATTGTCTGGGATGCGCTGAGTCATTATTGGGGAGGGCCGAAGCTTACCCAGAGCCCCCTTATGAGGCTTAAAGTGGTCCAGGAATCTGTACGCGGCCATGGAGGTAATCAAACCAAGGCGTTGAGGGAGATTTTGGTTAGAGCTGTAGAGCAGCAAAGACCAGAGGGCGAACGGAACATGACCACGGCCGAGTGGATCCTCTATAACATCCTGGAACTTAAATTTATTCAGGGTCAAAAAGTAAGGGATGTAGCCCGGCGACTGGCCATGAGTGAATCTGACTTGTATCGCAAGCAACGCGTTGCCATTGAAAATGTAGCCAGTGCTATCTCGGAGATGGAATCAGCCGTGCTCATCGAAGATGAAACTCACACAGGGAGCGAACCTGAACTTCGAGTCATAGAACCTGTTGTTTCCCACACTGAGGAACTCTAAATTTCACAATATGACCCCTGTTTGCTAATGGAATTGGCCGGTATTCGCTGGCAGCGTTTTCACTAAACGGTGGTTAACAAGCCAAATATGAACAATACCTATTTTCCAGTAGGCAAGCTTCCCCCAAGCTTTCTCCAACAACTAATTAATAATTTAGCGAGCGATGATGACACCGTAATCCTCGGTCCAGGAACAGGTCTAGATTGCGCAGTTATCGACCTGGGCGCCACCTATCTCGTTGTCAAATCCGATCCCATCACCTTTACGCAAGAAGACATCGGATGGTATCTGGTCCACGTTAATGCCAACGACATCGCGACGACCGGCGCCGTGCCAAGATGGCTGATGGTCACTCTCTTATTGCCAGAGAAATCCACCGACAAGCTTCTAGTAGAAGAGATAACAGAGCAATTAAAGATAGTTTGCGACGAGATTGGCGTCGTTATCATTGGCGGCCACACAGAGATTACATTTGGCTTAGATCGTCCGATATTAGCAGGCACGATGTTGGCGACTGTTTCTAAAAAACACCTTATTACCCCAAAGGGGATCCAGATCGGAGATGAATTGATATTGACAAAAGGTGTGCCAATTGAAGCTACGGCGATCCTATCAAGGAAATTTGAGTCTGAGCTAGGTCAGATCCTTAAGCCATCAGAAATAAAAATTGCCCAATCTTTCTTGACTGATCCTGGCGTCAGCGTTCTTGAAGATGCTCAGATTGCCCTAAAAGCTGGTCGAGTTACGGGTATGCACGACCCGACGGAGGGAGGATTGGCATCTGCTTTGTGGGAGATGGCCTACGCGGGAAATTGTTCACTGTTTTTTGACCCGAACACTGTTCCTATACCTGAGATCTCTGTCAGGATATGCCAGGCTCTTGATGTAGATCCACTTGCAGCGATAAGTTCAGGAGCCTTACTGATAAGCACTCCTGCCGAGGACAGCAGCCAGATTATTGAGGAATTGACAGAAGCCGGCATCGAAAGTGCCTGCATAGGCTCATTCGAAGATGGGGAGCCGGCAGTCTGGATGAATAAGGATAATGAAAGAACTCTCTTGCCTAAACCAAAGAGGGATGAAGTAGCCAGATTACTTGATAAACACATTGTTTAGCAACCGAAGCTGAGTGCCTAAAAAAGTGGAATACCGCCAATTGCTAAGAAAGATTACGCCAATTTCTATCGCTAACATTAAGCCCTATCTGGCCCTATCAGCCGGCATTCTATGTCTGGGTTTTTCAGGAATATTTGTTAGTCTGGCTAATGCGCCAGGTACAGT
>BTQB01000136.1:0-6815 GCA_036985655.1 Anaerolineae bacterium
CATAAGCATATTTGCCGCATCACTTGGGGAAGATATTTTTGGTTTTTCACCCGGTGATGAAACAACTAGGCGGCGGCCGACTTCGAGGGCAGCTTTTATTTCAATAGCTTTCACTTTGCCGATACCCTTAATCTCCATTAATTCTTTAATCGAGGCCCGGGCGATTCCGGGTAGACCATTAAACTTAACAAGCATTCGTTCTGCCAGGTGAACGACGTTTTCTCCATCAACACCGGTTCTCATAATTATTCCGAGAAGTTCAGCGTTGGAAAGAGAACGTTCACCAACTTGGAGCAGCCTCTCACGCGGTCGATCCTGGGCCGCGATGTCTTTGATCATCGGAGTATATGTAACTTGCTCATCTTCCATGAATTTGAGATTACTCCCTGCCATGTTATTAAGAGCTATTGAATAACATCACCTGATGGGATTTTGTCAAGTGCGCAAGCTCTTGATAAGAATGATCAGCTCGTCCCACTCTTCAGACATCAAGTGCAAACTAATACTGCCCAACTCTAAATGATATACATAACCCACCTCTTCATCTTCGCTCCGCCAGGCGATTAAATTTTCAGTTTCGGCAAGAACCACACTATCTTCATTTTTCATTATTTATCCTTATAAGAGATAGCCTTTCCTGATAGGAACTGGCTTGTTCACCGATGCTCTTCGAATATCACAGTTATAAAATGACACGAACCAGCCAAATAGAATGCTGTTTTTCAGCACATTCACTCCTCTAATTTATCATCAAATGGCGGTTTATCCAGCAACTTACGATAGATATACATGAGCAACAGTTTGGCCGTAGCCAAGAGGGGCGCTGCAAGTAGAATCCCGAAAATCCCGGCAATACTAGCCCCTGCCAACGCGCCGACTAATACAACAAGAGGATGTAAATTTAAGCTGCGGCCGATGATCCTTGGTACCAGGTACATATTTTCGACGCGCTGAATTACGGCGTAAATCGCCAGGATGATTAAGGCGAACCAGAACGGACTGACGATGCTGCCTAACCAGCTCTCTTCGCTTTGGAAAATTGCGATTAATACTGCAGGGATAGCTGCTATGATTGGACCAATATTGGGGATAAATTCAAGTACGCCAGCTAACAAACCTAGTAAAAAGGCGTTGGGCAGCCCCACCAATAATAGGGATAGTGTTGTCGAAACACCGATAATAAATCCCAGGATTAGTTGCCCCCTTAAAAAAGAGTTCCAAATTACCCTTGTTTCGGAACCTAATCTTTGTAATTCAAATTGATATGTAGCAGGGGCAAGGGCAACGATCGAATCCCAAAGGACACTATAATCCTTGACTAAATAGATGGAAAGTACAAAGACGATCAATATCCAGGCGACTGTCGAAAGCGTAGCGGTAGCAACAGTGCCAAATAAGCTAAAGCCCTGTGGCCCTACCGCTCTGACGATGTCCAGCAGATTGTTGCTTAAGCTCCCGTAAACATCCTCCAATGGCAGCTCATCGATTGGCAAAGAAATATCGCCCATAGTGAAGGGTTCACTTAAAAAAATTCCAATTTGTGAAATATAACGGGGTGTGTTTGCAATTAATGAATTCCCCTGGGCGATTAGCTGGGGAATCGTAGACGCTGGAATGGCGATCAAAATGGTCGCGATGAGCAAATATATAATTGCGATGGAACCATTTCTTGAAAGTTTCGTTCGCTCATGTAAAAAATCAACGGCTGGCAGTACAATATAGGCTAGGACTGTTGTCATAATCAGGGGGATGATCAAAACTCGTACGCGATAGAGCAGCAGCAAAGCTAATACGACTAAAATGGTAACTACAAGCCGTTTTGTGCTGTTTCGCCAGTGTGGTGAGACACTATAAGTCTGACTGCTTGTGTCTAAATTGGCTTCTGAATCTTTTTGACCTTCATCTTCAATCATAGAAGGGTACTCATAAGTTCAGAGAGATTATAATTCACAGTACCAATTAGACCTAGAACAATTCGAACCAGAGATTAAATAAAAAAACCCTGACCGGTACCGGTCAGGGTTTTTTTGCTAACTTTAGCGGCGCCTGGGTGGGCGCCGGTCTCGCCGATTTCCTCGTCCAACATTATCTTTTGAACGAGCTTCATCCAATGTCCATCCTTCCAATACTGCCTGACGAGATAACCGGATTTTTCCTGATGTCCTATCAACAGCGGTAATCATAACCATGACCTCATCACCTATCCGAACCGCATCTTCAACCTTGTTTAACCGTTCGCTTGATAGCTGTGATATGTGGACCATACCGTCAACTCCTGGTGTAAATTCGACGAATGCTCCGAAATCAGTCGTACGAACTACTCGACCAGTAAATATTTGCCCTACTTCGGGATCCTTGGTTAGAGCTTCGATTCTTTCGAGAGCTAATTCAGCGTTCTCACTTTCAACAGCAGCGATATAGATGGTGCCATCTTCCTGAATGTCAATGGAAACTTCAAATGATTCTTCTAGACTGCGGATAGTACTACCGCCCTTACCAATGACTGCCCCAATCTTCTCTGGATCAATCTTTATAGACACCATTCTTGGCGCCCAGCGGCTCAATTCAGCTCTGGGTTCAGCCATTGCAGTGCTCATATTGTCAAGTATTGCCATGCGGGCTTCTTGAGCTTGTTCGAGTGCTTGAGCCATAACATCACCCGAGAGTCCGGAAATCTTGATATCCATCTGAAGCGCGGTTATTCCTTCATGAGTTCCTGCCACCTTGAAGTCCATGTCACCAAGATGGTCTTCCATTCCTTGAATATCCGTCAAGATAGCATGTGTTTGTCCGTCAGTTACGAGACCCATGGCAACGCCTGCTACTGGACGCTTCATCGGCACACCACAATCCATTAGGGCCAGACTACTTGCACAAACGCTCGCTTGACTCGTGCTACCATTCGACGACAGCGCTTCGGAGACCACGCGAATTGTATAAGGAAATTCTTCTTCGCTTGGAACAAGAGGTGCAAGCGCTGTCTCCGCTAAGGCTCCATGACCGATCTCTCGGCGTTTTGGCCCTCGGAGGAACCATGTCTCACCCGTTGAATAGGGAGGAAAATTATAGTGGTGGATAAAACGACGCGTATCCTCAGGATATAAGCCATCAAGCTTTTGTGCCTCTCTTAATGTCCCCAAGGCAACTATAGAAAGAACCTGGGTTTGTCCTCGTCTGAATAAGCCTGATCCGTGAGCACGTGGGCTAATTCCTACCTCGGAGCTCAACTCCCGAATGTCCGTATAGCTTCTACCATCAGGTCTTATACCCTCCTCTAAAATCCTCCGGCGCACCTCTTCTTTCAATATTAAAGAGAGCACGTCGCGAACAGCCTTTGGGTCAGCGGACTCATCCTCTTCAAGATAAGTTTCAACAACTTCCTCCCTCAATGAATCCATAGCCTCATTTCGGTCCTTACGATCGGAAAATTCAGCCACGATCGATTGCACCTTCTCAGATGCCATTGCGCGAACTTTCTGATCGAGTTCTGAGTCGACCTCAGCTATTAAAACATCGCGCTTAGGTTTACCAACTAACTCTCTCATCTCGAGTTGTAAATCAATTAATTTCTGAAGAGCTTTATGACCAAAATCAAGGGCTTCCAACAGGAGGCTCTCAGAAACCTCGTTTGCTCCAGCTTCCACCATAATGATGGCATCCCGGCTTCCCGCCATTCGAAGGTCAAGAGTACTCTCAGCCATCTGAGGAATGGTTGGATTGGCTACAAATTGATCATCTATATAGGCCACTCGCACAGCGCCTATCGGTCCATTCCACGGAATATCTGAAATAGTTAAAGCACAGGAAGCAGCATTAACGGAGAGTATATCGAGGTGGTATTCGCTATCTGATGACAGCGTAGTAATGATTATTTGCACCTCATTGCGCATCCCCTTAGGAAATAGGGGTCTCAATGGTCTGTCAGTTAACCTGCATGTTAATATCGCTTCAGTGCTTGGACGCCCTTCTCTACGAAAGAAGCTGCCTGGAATACGGCCTGCTGCGTACATTTTTTCCTCGAAATCTACGCTTAGGGGAAAGAAATCCAAACCCTCCCGACTATTTTTTGACATGGTGGCTGTTGCTAATACCATGCTATCTCCAACTTGAACCGTTACGGCCCCACCAGCCTGTTCGGCTAATGCTCCGGTTGCCACGGTGATCTCGTGACCGCCAACTGTCGCTGTAAATGTATGTTCTTTCAGCATTATAGTAAAACCTCCAGGTTGCTACATAATGTATGTGATTGGCTCATTCTCGGGATCTATCGAAGTTAGACAACAGCAGGCAGATAAATTCTCTCAAGCTTATTGTTGATAAGCCGGTGATTTATGCCCGGATCGATATTCGATTGCCTCTCACAACTAATATTGGGGATGGAGGGTTTAGGGACTGGGGACCGTCTCGAATCAAGAGACCCGACAATACGGGACAGTACCCAATTCCTAATATCCCACTCCTTTATCCCACTGTTAAAAATTTAATCGTAAAACCACAGCTGGTCCCGCGACGCCATCAAGAACTTAGCGTCTAAGACCCAGCCTCTCTAATATTGCTCGATACCTGTTGGGATGTGTTTTTCGCAAATAGGCGAGCATCCGCCGCCGCTTTCCGACAAGCATTAACAGGCCACGTCTCGAACTCTCATCATGTTTATTGCGGCCTAGATGTTCCTGCAATTGCCTTATGCGCCGGTCAAAAAGTGCAATCTGGACTTCAGCTGACCCCGTATCACCGGGATGACTTCCAAATTCTTTAATAATATCGGTCTTTTCTGCCTCTGATAACGGCATGTCAAATCTCCTATTAATTTCATGTGCCAAAAAGTCGTCGTGCCGAAAACGTCGAGCTCTCGAGCGATCCGTAATTATATCTTAACCAGATTACCAGACAAACCAGGAGATTAGTATAATCAAAATCACTAACAGTTCTCTATTGAAAGGAAAGGTCAGCTTATCTTCTATGTGATCCCGGATAAATCCAGCTTTGATGATTTATTAGAGAAAATCACAATGACTTAAAGAAGTTCCCATGGGTTGATCGCATAATCCATTACTACGCAAGCCTCTTTTCACCAGCTATAATTCGCCAGGTTTCATGTATTTCAACCCAAGAGCGCGTTAAATGTCCTCTACATAAAAATTGGTTGTATTAGTCATAGAAGCGACCATATTGGCGAAACATTCATTATATGCCTAATTTAAGCATTATTTATAATCCGCTCGCAGGAACAGCGAATCTAGCCTCAATAATGAAGCAGATGACCTTATTTTGGCAGGAGCGAGATTGGAATGTGACCATTAAACCTACCCAGTTCGCAGGACACGCCAGGAAACTGGCTCTAAGTTCAGCGGCAGAAGGCCATGAGATGGTATTAGCCGCTGGGGGAGACGGAACCTTGGGCGAAATCGCCGGTGGACTGGCCTTTACAGACACGATTATGGCTCCCTTTCCGGCAGGAACCGGCAACTCATTTGCTAAGGAGTTAGAAATGCCGCGTCTTGGGCTGTTAAGTCGAAATGGCGTTGCTCGAGCATGTGATGCTTTATATGATGGCCGCGTTCACGCGATTGATATCGGCCGCAGCGGTGATGAGCAGTTTTGGCTTCAGTGGCTTGGTGTTGGCATTGATAGCTATGTAGTTGAACACATAGAACCACGATCGAAAATTGTCAGACGATTCGGCCGCATTGGTTATCTCGGAGAAGGCCTGCCAATTATTAAAAAATTTCCGGGAATGCGGGCGAAGATTACCGTGGATGATCGACAAATCGAGGGTGACTTCTTGATGGCCATCATCAGTAACTGCCGCCGGTATGCTGGTGGCCAATTCGTGCTCAGCCCACAAGCTCTAATCGATGACGGAAAAATGGAAGTCTGGTTATTTAAGGGCACAAGACCCGTAGTTCTTTTTAAGTATCTGTTGTCTATCAGCAGAGGGCGCCATCTCCAGGATAACAACATCCTCTTTTTTAAGGCAGAATCGGTAACTGTGGAGTCTGAACCTGTTTTGCCCTATCATCGTGATGGAGATCCAGCTGGATCTACCCCGGTCACAACCACCATTGAAGCGAATGTTTTAAAATTCCTAGTTCCCACAACAGCCCCCAAAGACATTTTTAGCAAAGCGGGATCTCCTCTGGTGGATCTTTTCAAATAGCAGTCGGCCGCTAGTCAAAGATTTCACCGCAGGGATAATATTCCCGATTACTCACAATTGGCATTGTGACCGTGTAGGCGCCTCCAGGCATAGTGGTCAGATTACTTTGTTGGTCAATATTATTGCTGGTCTGTGGAGCACAACTGGTAGCTACAAAACAACCAATATGGGTACCCCAACGTCCATTTGGATCCTGCGTATCTTTGCTATATTGGCCGATATACCAAAAATCCCGGCCATTTGGATCGTTAGTCATACCTGTGTAATCACCCCAGCGATAACGTGGCGGCGTTTTAAGCAAACCATCAAAGGCAGTATAAGTTAGTTCACCGGCTTTCAGCCGCGTTTCCTTTTGAAGGATGCCGGGTGGTTGGTTGTTCTGCCTGCCTGTAATCCAGGAGCCTGCAAACCCATTGTCACCCAATTTCGTATAGCCAACAGCCATGTCGTTGCAGCTATTGGCAGCAATATCTCCATAGAAGCGATGGCGCCCATCGCTCGTGCTCACACCGGCCTGGATCACCTTGGCCGTCGTTGGGTCGATCTGGGCCCATCGAATACAGTTTAACGTTTGACCATCACGATTACAGGCAACAGTACCTGTTGTCCAGATAAACCCATTTCGGTATTCTGCATCTTGAAGGCGCCAATCGTT
>BTQB01000137.1:0-6744 GCA_036985655.1 Anaerolineae bacterium
GGTCTATCTGTTGGGCAAGCAAGAAGTGGACGCGCTGTCGTTAGTGGAGGGCAAGAAGCTGCGCAAGGCTTTTAGGGCTTCTCGAGTAGGTAAGAACCTGGTGGTCACTTTTAACACCCCGGTCGGTCGGGGTTGGTTTCGGATGCGCTTTGACCTGGGCGAGGAGGGGGTTGACTGGCAGACCTTTCCTTCTCCAGCTGCTCCCGGCTAGCGTGCAATCCTAAGTCGCGCCGTAGGCGCTTTCTTGCAACATAATCAACCAAGAGACCGATTGGCAACATCGGAGCGGCAGAATGTGCTCATTGAAACCTGGTTGGATCAACTTACGACTCAGGGCCGCAGCCCATATACGCTCATAGCTTATCGGAGCGTTTGGTATCACCTGGCCCGTTGGTATCGGGGAACCTACGGCGAATCTTGTGACCCGACCCGCTTGATTGCCCGTGATATCCGCGATCGGAAATCGCACCAGCAAATTGTTGAGAAAGCCACTCCTAGCACAATCAACCAGGGCCTGATTGCTGTCGCTACCTTTCATTAGCGGGCATTAGCTCGCGACCATGTTTTTCGTGACCTGATGGTGAATGTGACTACCATCCGGCTGACACCGGGGCAACCGAAAAGCCTTTCTGCCAAGCAATTACGCCGGCTGCCACGGTCTGTTCACAGCGGCGGCTCGGCATACGATGTGGCCGTGACGCGCCGGTTTTTGACCCAGGATTACATGATGAGCCAGGAAGGGGAGACGCGGATAGATTGCCGAGACCATTGTTTTGCCTGTGGCATACTGCCAAAATTCAAGGATATGCGCAGGGAGATCCAGGACGATGCCTGGGAATGTCCGCCGGTGACCAGGATCGCTGACCGAAAGAAGCCAATTAGCAGCCCAACGGAGCTGCTTCGGAATTCCGGAAAGTTGGTTGGCGAATCTTGACGAGGAAGGATTATCATAACACTTTTAGCCGGCTGACGAATGGATCTGCTGCAGACTACAGGATAAGTTAGCTGGGAAATCTTTGACAAGGGGGCATCATCATAACTATTTTGGCCACTGATGGCCCTTCCCCTTGTTGGTTGCCTCCAATTCCTGGCATATAATTCGCAATAATGACTGATGGCCCTGAACAACCGTATCAGGACAAAAAACCAAAAGGCGTAACTCTCATTGCTTGGGTGCTTTTGCTTTTAGGATTAGCAAATATCTGGCGGTCCTTCGGGTTGTGGCGTCAGAGTGATATGCTGCTTGAACTGGGTATTGGTCCTGACCCGCGACTGCGAATGGCTATTTCCATTGCCTGGGCGGCAATATTTGGTGCATCGGCCGTTATGATTTGGACACGAAAAAAGCTGGCTCAATTGTTGGCGCCAGGGGTGTTAATTTTGTATGGCCTGTATAGGTTGTCCTTAATATTTTTTGCCAGTCAGAGTACCGATCAGGATATTCGAGTAATTGGTAATCTTATATTTTATGCAGCTTTGGCTCTGTTTGCTGGATGGTCCCTGAACCGGCAAAAGGCCAGGCAATATTTTTCCTCCGATTAGTTATTGATCATTGAAGGATGTAGCTATCGTTATGCTTTAGAGATTAATGTTCATTTCTGCCATCAAGGATGTTTTATGAGTGATCCCAAGATAGAAGAACTCCAAAGATTACGAGCCCAAGCCCAGGAAGGAGGGGGAGAAGAGCGTATAAAACGACAGCGTGAGGCAGGAAAGATGACCGCCCATGAACGCATAGAATTGCTTCTTGACAAGGGCTCTTTCCGAGAAATTGATGCCTTTGTCATGCACCGTGAGACAAATTTCGGTATGGGACAGCGCAGGATTTTAGGAGACAGCGTGGTCACCGGCTGGGGGACTATTGACAGTCGTCTGGTCTATGTTTTCAGCCAGGATTTTACTGTCTTCGGAGGGAGCTTAGGCCAGGTTCATGCTGAAAAGGTGTGCAAAATCATGGACATGGCCATGCGCAACGGCGCACCAATCATCGGCATTAATGATTCCGGTGGCGCTCGCATTCAGGAAGGGGTAGTCAGCCTTGGTGGTTATGCAGATATCTTTTTGCGAAACACGCTGGCCTCCGGCGTTGTTCCCCAAATTAGCGCCATCATGGGCCCATGCGCAGGAGGAGCGGTCTATTCCCCGGCCTTAACAGACTTCATTTTTATGGTTGAGAATACCAGTCACATGTTTATTACCGGACCAGATGTGGTCAAGACGGTAACCGGCGAAGACGTAACATTTGAGGAACTAGGCGGCGCCATGGCTCACAATGAACTGAGCGGTGTAGCCCATATGGCGGCTAGCTCCGAGGCCGATTGTCTCTATTTGATTCGGGAGATGTTGAGTTACCTGCCATCAAACAATATGGAAGACTCACCCTTTAAGGCAACAACCGATGATGCATTGAGGACCGAAGCAGCCCTGAATAGTATGGTTCCCAAAAGCCCTAACAAGCCTTATGATATTAAGGATGTTATTCATCTGGTCGTCGATGACGGAGAGTTTTACGAGATACAGGAGTATTGGGCCAAGAATATCGTTATTGGCTTTGCCCGTTTAGGTGGGTTTGCCGTTGGCATTGTAGCAAACCAACCCATGGTGCTAGCCGGGGTCTTGGACATCAATGCCAGTTCCAAAGCTGGTCGATTCGTCCGGTTCTGTGACAGCTTCAATATTCCATTAATTGTTTTCGAAGATGTACCGGGTTTTCTGCCGGGGGTTGATCAGGAACATGGCGGAATTATCCGCCATGGCGCTAAATTGTTGTACGCGTTCTGCGAGGCCACGGTGCCAAAGATGACGGTAGTTACGCGAAAGGCTTATGGCGGCGCATACTGTGTTATGAACAGCAAGCATATCCGCTCGGACATCAATATAGCCTGGCCTACGGCTGAGATCGCCGTGATGGGCGCCGAGGGAGCAGTTAACATAATATTCCGGAAGGAACTGCCCGAATCTGAGGATCCTGCTGCCAAGAGGACTGAGCTAGTCGAAGAATACAGCGAACAATTTGCCAATCCATATGCTGCGGCCCAGCATGGTTATATTGACGACATAATTGAACCAAGCCAAACGAGACCCCGCTTAATTAATGCCCTCAATATGCTCCAGAATAAGCGGGACAATAACCCACCCAAGAAACATGGCAATATTCCCTTATGAGTAACAAAGCGCTATTGAACAAGAAGTTTGACAAGGTGTTGGTTGCCAACCGGGGTGAAATTGCCATGCGCATCATTCGCGCATGCAACGAGCTCGGAATCCAGACAGTGGGTGTATTTTCTGATGTGGATAGGAATGCACCTCATGTGCGCTATGCCAACGAGGCTTATCATATTGGAAAGCCCCCGGCCTTGGAAAGTTATCTAAACATAGAGAAACTTATAGAAGTAGCCAAGAGGTCCGGAGCGGAAGCCGTCCATCCAGGCTATGGCTTTTTAGCGGAAAGAGCAGAATTCGCTCACGCTTGTTATGAAGCAGGATTGGTGTTTGTTGGGCCTTCACCGAGGGCCATCGAAGTAATGGGTGATAAATTGGCTGCCCGGAAAACGGTCCAGGAGGCGGGTGTACCCATCGTTCCTGGATCAGAACCCGGGTTGAATGATGATGAATTAATTGATGCGGCGAAAAAGATTGGTTACCCGCTACTGGTAAAGGCGTCGGCCGGGGGGGGAGGCAAAGGAATGCGGCCGGTGGCCGAACAAGATAACCTGGCCGATGCTTTATCGGGCGCCCGGCGTGAAGCTGAGTCCGCATTCGGCGATGGCACAATCTATCTTGAAAAGATAATCCCCGAGTGCAGGCATATTGAAATTCAGATACTGGCAGATACGCATGGCAACACGATTTATTTAGGCGAACGCGAATGTTCGCTGCAGCGGCGACATCAGAAGGTGATTGAAGAAGCGCCATCATTTGTAGTTGATCCGGAGATGAGAGAGAGGATGGGCCAGGTTGCTGTCGCAGCGGCACGATCGGTCAACTATGTCAATGCGGGCACCATCGAATTTTTGGTTGACAAGGATAAAAAATTTTATTTCCTGGAGATGAACACCAGGGTCCAGGTCGAGCATCCAATTACTGAGCTGGTTACAGGCCTTGATATTGTTCAAGAGCAGCTTCGAATAGCACGGGGCCGCAAACTCCGGTACAAACAAGAAGATGTCGAGATTCGTGGATGGGCGATTGAATGCCGGATAAACGCTGAAGATCCGTACAATGATTTCCTCCCATCCACTGGCACAATTACGACAATAAGGCTGCCAACGGGGCCTGGCGTTCGTGTGGATACTGGCGTCTACCCCGGCTATGAGGTGACAGCACACTATGATCCGCTGATAAGCAAGCTAATTTGTTACGGAGAGACCCGGGGCGAGGCAATCTTGAGAATGAGGCGGGCGCTTGAGGAATATCGCATTATGGGTGTAAAGACAAATATTCCCTTTCACCAGCACATGATGGACAGCCATCGCTTTTTATCATACCAATTTGACACAAAATTCGTGGAGGATCGGTTCAGCATGAGCGAAAGAGAGGCAGTAGATTCTCTTGAGGCAGCCATATTGGCCACCTTGGTCGCGCACCGAAAGGATCAGCAGGCAAGCCAGATTGTGGCTCCAGGGGAAAGGGACACAAGCAATTGGAAGTGGCTCAGTCGATGGGAAAGATTGCAGCGATAAACCCGCCAAGCTGCAGGGCTATTAATTTTGAAGATTGGATTTAAAGCATGAAATATATTTCGACGGTTGGCAACGAGGAGCATATTATCGAGATCGATAAGGAGGGACAGATAACTGTTGACGATCAGATATTTGCAATCGATTTTCAACATCTGACGGATGGGGGTCTTCTATCGCTTTTGATTGATAACCGGTCTTTGGAGGCAATTGTTGAAGAGCGCGACGATCATTGGGAGGTATTGATACACGGAGAACTTTACGCTGTTGATGTTAAAGATGAGCGTGCTTACCGGTTAGCTAAAGCTCGGGGCTTGTCAACAGAAGTTACTGGTGAGGCTTCGATATCGTCGCCTATGCCAGGGCTTATTGTCGCTGTTCGTGTCAAGGAAGGTCAGGAGATCCAAAAAGGCGACCAGGTCGTTATCCTGGAATCGATGAAGATGGAAAATGAACTTCGGTCACCCAGGGATGGCACCGTCACCCATGTCTACGTGAGCCCAGGACAGAGTGTTGAGAAGAACCAGATTTTAGCTACTATTGGCGATAACCGTTGAAGTCTGAATGAATTTATCGAAAACCGAACACCTCGAAATTGAGGTTAAATTTCTCTTATCCGATAGAAACAGATTTCGCAAGATTCTGCTACAAGCGGGAGCCAAGGAAGTTTCCCCACGAACTTATGAGAAGAATATTCGTTTTGATACGCCGTGGCAAGGACTGCACCTACAGGGGAAATTATTACGTCTTCGTCACGATGTGTTAAGCCGCCTGACTTTTAAGGGTGAGAGCCCAAAAGATATTGATTCTGAGGCAAGGGTTCGGGAGGAATTAGAAGTGACGGTAGATGACTTCGAAACCATGACTCAAATATTAGAACGGGTGGGCTTTGAACAGACACAGATCTATGAAAAATATCGCGAAACCTTTCGACTGGATGAAGTTGAGATTGTCATAGATGAAATGCCCTTTGGCGATTTCGTTGAACTTGAAGGTAATGACAATGATCTAAAAAAAGCTGCGAACAAATTAGGGCTGGATTGGAACCAGCGAATATTGGCCAACTACCTGGCCCTGATGGCCAAGATAAAAAGGAGCTATAACCTGCCCTTTGACGATCTGACTTTCGAAAATTTTGACGGTGTTGATATTTCCTTAGCCGATCTCTTGGAGGCTGAGGGATCGGCCCGAATAAATGATCAATTATGAGTCTACAAAAAAGAGCTCACGCAAAGTCGACAAGGCGCAAAGAGCATGCAGCACGGGAGTTAATCTTTGCGACGAGTTCTAGGACTTATGTTACTGATGAACTTCACCGTACCGCTGGTGGGATTATCTGCATACGATGATTATCCCACCGTTACTAAACATTCAATATATTTTGGAAAAACCTGTGACATCGACGTTATCTGAGTTTTTTCAGTGAAGCCATTGTCGGAATAATAATTTTTCAAGGATATTGGGAGAACCATAAGTAATGATGCAAAAAGCTGAAAAGTTGAAGGATGAGCTGATTCGTATCCGTCGAGACATTCACCAACATCCTGAACTTGGATTTCAAGAATTTCGAACAGCTTCTCTTGTAGCTGAAACTCTGGAGGAAATTGGACTAAATCCTAGAACTGGAGTGGGGCGTACTGGTATAGTCGCTGATATCGGATCTGGGGATGGACCTACGATAGCTTTAAGGGCGGATATGGATGCTTTGCCGATTCATGAGCAGAATGATGTGCCATACCGGTCCAATAATGATGGGGTTATGCATGCCTGTGGTCACGATGCCCACACCGCGATGCTGTTGGGAGCAGCCCATCTTCTAAAACAGAGTCAGGTTGAAGATGAGTGGAAGGGAAAAGTCCGGCTGATCTTCCAGCCATCAGAGGAAAATTTTGATGAAGATGGGATCAGTGGGGCGACGGCAATGATTGAAGACAAAGTTCTTGAAGGGGTAGATGCTGCTGTGGCCCTGCACGTTATCTCTGACCTGCCAGCAGGCATATGTTATTATGATGATGGATTCAGCCTAGCGGCCGTCGATTCTTTTAAGGCCTGGATAAGAGCCGAT
>BTQB01000138.1:0-6725 GCA_036985655.1 Anaerolineae bacterium
ATTGGTTCAATGGAACGTTGAAGGCCTGTTGATTGGCAGTTCTGCCAACAGAAGGTGGGTTAGCGGCTTTACTGGTTCTGCCGGATGGATCATAATCACAGAGCAAAAAGCCTTATTGGCAACTGATTTTCGGTATTGGGTTCAGGCGAACCAACAGTCACCTCTATTTGAGCTGTATAAAATTAATGGAGAGGTTTCTAAGGAGTGGACTAAGATCATCGCTCAAGCCAGCGTTGAATCGCTGGGCGTTGAATCTCAACATTTAACTGTAAAAATATTGAATGAAATCAGCGATGGGAAGAATGCTCGAATTTTTCCTTTGGATGAAACTGTCGAGAAATTGCGCGAGGTTAAGACTAAGGAAGAGCTTGAGAAAATCAATCTAGCTGCTGCGATAACTGACGAGGTTATGGAGCTGGCCCCCAAGATGATTTATGTGGGCATGAGCGAAAGAGAACTCGCCTGGAAGCTCGAGCGAGAGTTACGAGAAAGGGGTGCACACGCTTTGGCTTTTCCGATAATCGTCGCCAGTGGTCCGAATGGAGCAATGGCCCATCATCAACCCGGAGATCGGATGTTGGCCCGAGGTGACTCTATAATTATTGACATGGGCGCCAGGGTGAGTGGCTATAACAGTGACCTGACGCGAACTTTCCACATATCCGGACCGACCACTGAAAAGTTTATGAATGTATACAAATTGGTATTAGACGCTCAGGAATCGGCCTTGGAGGGAATTAAGGCTGGGATTACAGGAAAAGCGGCCGATAATTTAGCCCGTTCTAAAATCGAAGCAGGCGGATATGGGTCAGAATTTGGTCATTCCCTTGGACATGGCATTGGTCTTGAAGTACATGAGAATCCTCGATTATCTTCCAAGGGGAAATCGGAACCCTTATTGTCGGGCGCTGTTGTCACAGTCGAACCAGGCATTTATGTTGAGGATTGGGGAGGGATACGGATAGAAGACCTGGTCTTGATCAAGGAATCTGGGGTGGAGATTCTCAGTAGATGCCCAAAACGACCACACATCACTGTTGAGTGATTATTAATTCATCATAGATCGCATCAAATTTTTTATTGACCAACCGGTAGTCGTAACCTCTTGCGAACGCCTGCGCGTTCTGGCCAAGTTGGATCCTTCTCTCAGGATCCCGTATCAAGGAAATTATCGCTTCTATGAATGGCCGTGGTTCATCGGCGATTATCACCTCGTCTCCGCTATTGACATCAAATCCCTCAGCGCCGAGTGATGTGCTAACTGTTGCCTTGCCAGAAGCCATAGCCTCGATAAATTTAAGCCGTGTTCCGCTGCCTATGCGGAAGGGTAAAATCACAACAGATGCCCCAGCCAGGTAAGGGTAGATGCTATCGACCTTCCCAGTTACTGTTACCCCGCTTAAATTTCGGAGTGCATCTAGTCGAGAATGTGGATTTTTCCCCACTACTGCCCAGGTGGTTTCAGAACGATGGCTGTAAATCTCTGGCCAGACCTTTTCTGCAAACCAAAGAACAGCATCTACATTCGGCCGGTAATCCATCTTCCCAATAAAGACCAGATCGAATTTAATTGTAGATCTTGTTGCCATATCCATATACTCCTCAACATCAATGGAGTTTGGTATGACCGAAGCCCGGATATGTGGGGCAAGCTGTTTAATATTGTGAAGATCTTTTTCGCTGACCGCAACCACATGATCTGCTGATTCACATGCCCATTTTTCATATTTTTTTAGCCTTCTTGTCTGTATAAATGAATATGCGGCCAACGGCCAGCGACGCGGCCGGGATCTATCAGTTTCGTAAGCCCGTTCTTGTAGAGAAGATTCGGCATTATGATTATCGAAGATGATTTTGGTCCTCGATTCAGTTTCTCTGATTATTGGGACTGCGCTTGCCATCTCGATCCCCTCTATCTGGATGATATCAAATGGCCGGCCATTTTTTTTCTTCTCTGCCTTCATAATTTGCACAATCGCATCATCGAAATCCTTGCTTCGAAGGCGGTTTGCCATATCAGGAGTAGCGCTAAAAATGAGCTGGAAAAGACGCCGGAGATGGGAGCGAGGTAGTTGGGGCTTAATTTGAATATTAAAACAATACTCACCGAGCACCCTAACAGCTTGATCAACATCGGGGTTTTCTTTCGACCAATAGCTCAGTAGAGCAAGATCATGCCGGCTTGAAACACCACGAATGATATTGAAATTTCGGATTGTGGTTCCCTGGTGGGGAGGATAAGGGATCTGAGGCGTTAAAAGCAATATTCGGGCCATTTTTATGAACTATTTTTGCTCACAACCTCACATCAGACATCTAAATAAACTTTTAGCGTTTGTTCAGCTGTGTTTTTCCAGGAAAATCGTTTAGCTTGTTTAATTCCAGCCTTGATAAGTTTTTCCCCCATATTTGAGTCAGAAAGCACGTCTGAAATTGCCTGTGACCAGCCATCAACATCATCAGGATCTAAGAGTATCGCCGCATCGCCGGCGACCTCAGGGAGTGACGCTCTATCGCTGGCAAGTACCGGGCAGCCACAATGCATCGCTTCCAGGACTGGCAAGCCAAATCCTTCGTAATAAGAAGGCAGTGCTAACAAGCTCGCAGAGCGGTAAAAATGAACTAACTCTAAATCGCTGGCTGAGTCGATAAATCGTACCAGGTGTCGAATACCCAACTGGACAATTTGATCGTACATCTTCTCATAGAGCCAACCCCTAGAACCAACCAGGACGAGAGGTAGATCTAAAGATTCTTCCTTTGTTAACTGGGCGAAGGATTTAAGCAATGTAGCCAGATTCTTACGAGGGGATAATGTGCCAACGAAGAGAAGAAAATCCTCAGGAAGTTTATATCGATCTAAAGTAGCTTTGACTTCAGAGAGTGATGTCTTGGTTGAAAAGATGGGATCGGCCGCGAGATGTATTGTCGTAATTTTCTCCGGATCTACTCCCAGGTTTGAGGTCAGGTCAGACCTAGTATAGTTGCTGTCCGCAAGGATATGATCAGCCTTTTCTACTGCCCACATTATCTGGTCATTGTAATAACGCCTGCTCTCCGTTGTTAGAAAATCTGGATAATAAATAAAATTCAAATCATGAACAGTTATAATAAAACGATTAGCGCCATATTGTGGAGGGATAAAATCTGGAGAATGAAGAACTCGAAGCGAATGGGGTATTAACTCGGCTCCTAAGGTCCAACGTTCAAACCTGTGATGGCAAGGCGTTATTAGATTAGCCCGCATAAAGTTTTTGGAAGAATTAGGAACAAGGCTCTCGTTTTCTTTCCTGCTATGGAAAATGATAAATTCGTCAGACTCATCAAGAGCGGCCAATGTTCTGATTAAAAGAATTACATATTTACTTATTCCTCCAACCTGATAATGCGGAAGCCTGCCATCTATTCCTATACGCATAAGCAGATTATAGGTGTTTATACGCCTCTAGTGTAGCCTATTCGTCATGGGCTATTGGGCAAGCTATAATGATCAAACCAACAGGAGATTTCCCAAATATTGACAATTAATCTGTTGATTTGGGCGATAAGTGGAGTGAATTCATGGCTAAAAACGGCAGTCAAAGACAAGAAGATATAAGTGAGCTTTTAAGCAGATTAGATTGGTTAGATGAGGAGCGGCGAAAGGTCGGCCGTCGATTGGCTGAACTTGAGCAAGGATTGAATAAACAAGGTCAAGCAATCAAAAACCGGGACCAAAGAATCCTTGAGTTGGAAGCTCAGCTGAGCAAGGCTAATCTACAGTTGGCGAAATTATCGAATTTTGATATTGAACTTGAACAATTCAAAGATGAAATTATCCTCCTGATTGAACAGTATGATCAACGAAGGATAACCACTCAAGATGAGTTAGAGAAACTTCGTCGAGTTGAGCATGAGGTTCATCTACGTGATTTAGCGACTATCAGGAAAAACCTTACTCCAATTAGCCGTTTAGAGGAAGAAATGACCTTGCGCCAGGCAGAGGAAGCCAGGCTTGCAAAATTAATTGGTGGACTACAAGCGAAAATTACCAACCTCCAGAATGAAACAGAGACTTGGAGCCAGGAATTGAGGTTTATTGATGATTTAGTAAAGACAAATAAAAACTCAACAGACGAGATAAGCAGCAGCCACCTTGCGATTAGTAAGAAAATCGATAATGCAGCCGCTAGAATTGAAGTTATCAGCCATGGCCTAACCAAAATTCAGTCCAGCAATGCTGATTTGGCAGAAAATGTCTATGAACTTAAGAAGCGGATTCAAAATTGGACTGAACAAGTTCAGGTTGGTGAGTACGAGCGTAACCAAAGGTTAAAAAAGTGGGAAGAACGGTGGGAAGCTGCAGAAGAAAAGTTGGATCGTTTTAGCAGTGATTGGGTCGATTTTACCGAGCAATATAATGAAGCAAAGATGGCGGTTAGCCATCTCACTGAATGGCGCCAGGAAGTCGAGATGCGGCAGAAAGAATCCCAAGAAAAGGTCCGTGTTGAAACAATTCGTATGCAAGCAATATTAGATAATTACAAGACAGAAAATGAGAAAGCAAGAAAGAATTTTGAGGTTGAAATTGACCAGGGTTGGTCGAACGCAGCAAGGAGAGAAGCTGAACTCTCAAATCAAATTGAGGGCATTCTAAATGATTTGAAAACGCTGATTCAAGAGAAGGATAGATTATGGCGAGTTCAAGCAGCTCAAAGTGAAGCCTTAAAGAAACTGCCTCTTACGTGGTTAGAAGAAGTTGAAAAGGCAATGGACCATGATCCAGACAGCCGGCGATCGCCGGCCTTAATACCGGTTCGAGAGGAGTAATGCACGTTATCGGCACAGCAGGTCATGTTGATCATGGAAAATCATCCCTTGTTCAAGCGCTAACCGGAATAGATCCCGACCGCCTAAAAGAAGAGAAAGAAAGAGAGATGACCATCGATCTTGGCTTTGCCTGGATGAAATCCGTGGAAAGCAAAGAGGAAATTGGCATAGTTGACGTTCCAGGCCATAGGGATTTTATCGAGAATATGTTGGCTGGAATCGGGGGGATAGATTTAGCCCTCCTGGTTATCGCTGTTGATGAAGGCGTTATGCCTCAAACTAAAGAACATCTAGCCATAATCGATCTCCTAGAAGTAAAGCGTGGAATTATAGCTCTCACGAAAATTGACTTAATTGATGATGAAGATTGGATTGAACTGGTAACCCTTGATATCAGTGAAGCGGTGACCGGTACGATCATGGAAGAAGCTCCGATAATCGCTGTATCAGCTCACACCGGAGTTGGAATAGATCTTCTGAAAGAAACGATCTGGGGTGAACTGGCGAGCGTTGAAGAAAAGATAGACCGCGGCCAACCAAGATTGCCTGTTGATCGCGTGTTTTCGCTTGCTGGATTTGGCACGATCGCTACTGGTACTCTTTTGGATGGAAAGTTAACTGTCGGCCAGGTAATCGAAGTAGAGCCATCAAGTATCTCTGGACGGATTCGAGGTTTACAGACGCATAAGACAAAAATCGAAACCGCCCAACCAGGTAGCCGGGTCGCTGTTAACATCAGTGGTATTGATAAGGATGCAATAAGTCGAGGAGACGTTGTTGCCTTGCCTGGCACTCTTTCTGGAACGATATTGTGTGATGCTTCTTATAAGCATCTGCTAGAAGCATCAGAACCATTACGCCATAATCAAGAGGTGAAATTTTTCTCCGGCGCATCAGAAGTAGTCGCCAGGACACGCGTGATCGGCGCAAAGGCGATAAATCCCGGCACCAGTGGCTGGCTGCAATTAGCTTTTAGGGAATCTGTAGCGCTAAAAAAAAGCGACCATTACATCTTACGCCGGCCGTCACCGGCCGCAACTCTTGGCGGAGGTACTGTACTGGATCCACATCCTGGTCGCCGCCACAGAAGATTCAAAACTGATGTGATAGATCGATTCAGCACCCTGGAACGCGGCCTCCCGTCGGAAATCATGACGGAAACTCTAAATCAGTATGGCTTAATGGCGAAGGAAGATTTAATTGCCCGTTCAGGATTGTCTCAACTAGAAGGCAATGCCATCCTTTGTCAGCTTCTTGATACAAAACAGGTGCGCCAAGTCGACAATCTCTACGCCACCTCATTCAGCTGGGAAAGATTTCTGGAAAAGGCAGTATTGATTCTCGAATCATATCACTCGAAAACACCACTAAGAATAGGAATGCCCCGGGAAGAGCTAAGGAGTCGATTGGGCCTGGCTAGTTCACAATTTAATATATTGTTAATTGACCTCTCTAATATTAATTCAATTGAACTTATTGGTAAGTTGGTCAAATTGCCGGAGCATAAAATAACTTTCTCGGCCAGAGAGAACCAAAAAATAGAGAAACTTATGTCAAAGTTCAATGAGCTGGGAGTGAATTCTCCTTCTGTCAAGATCGCAAAGAGTTACATTGGGGAAGATGTATACTTTGCCCTACTTGATCTAGGCGATCTAAAAGCAGTATCCCCAGATGTTGTTTACCGCAGTGAAGATTACAAGCATTATATTCAGCTTGTTATCAATTACCTGGAAGAAAATGAGCGGATAAGCGCAGGGGAGTTGCGCGATTTATTAAAGACAAGCAGAAAATATGCAATAGCTATACTGGAGCATCTAGACGACAAGGGTGTTACCAGACGAGTTGGTGATGAACGATATCTCTCTAACCTACCAGGTGAAAAATGAGTTTAGAGCGCGAATATGCTAAATGTAATA
>BTQB01000139.1:0-6712 GCA_036985655.1 Anaerolineae bacterium
CCCCAGTCGAGCTTCTGAAAAAGAAAATCTCGCGCGGTCAACAGCAACGACAATGTCACAACAACTAACTAGACCTGCTCCACCACCAATGGCGGAACCATTAATCCGGCCAACCACGGGTAGTGCGCAGCGATCGACGGCCATCATAAGGTTGAAAATTAACTCACCTTCAGCCACATTTTGCTCAAAGTCAGATTCGGCCGCAGCTTTCATCATGGACAAATCCGCCCCCGCACAAAATGTGCTTCCCTGCCCGGTCAGGACAACAGATCTCACGCCTTGCCGCTTGTCAACGGCGCGAAATACTTCTGTGAGCTCGGTAATCATCCTCTGATCAAAAGCATTGTGCAGTTCAGGCCTATTCAGGCTAACTACCAATGATTTGTTCTCTTGATGAATCTCGAGGGTGGCGTATTGGCTCATAACTAAAAAGAGGATTGACCTTTCTGGAATTTGCTTTTCGATAATTCCAAACGGGCCAATCCCCAAAAATCCTAACGTAGTTTTTCTTTCAGCTCATTCAACCGGTTCAGGCACGGATTCTTCCTCTTCGATTTCGCGGTTCATTACGGCCTCGAATTCTTCCCGGTCCAAAGTTTCTACTTTAATCAAAGTATTGGCTAATTCAACTAATGTTTGCTTATTGTTTTCAATAACCTCTTTCGCTCTAACGTAGGCTTCATCTAATATCCTGCCCACCTCTTCATCAATCGTTTTTGCTGCTTCTTCGCTGTAATCCCGACCATAGGTCATATCCCGGCCAAGGAAGATGCTTCCTTGCTGTTCGCCAAATGTGCGTAAACCAAGCCCCCGGCTCATACCATATTGCATTACCATGGCCCTGGCTATCTTCGTTGCCTGCTGAATGTCAGAGGCGGCGCCAGTTGTAATCCTACCGAAGAAAATCTCTTCGGCCGCCCGTCCACCGAAGGCGAAGGCGATCAGGTCCTCAAAATGTTCCCTGCTTTGGGCCATCCTGTCCTCAGGCAGGGACAACACATACCCACCTGCACGACCCCGGGGAATAATCGTGACCTTTTGCACGGGATCAGTGTGCGGTAAGAAGAAACTGACCACTGCATGCCCTGCTTCATGGAAAGCTGTGAGCTCTTTATCTTCTTCACTCAAGACCCGGCTCTTTCTTTCTGGCCCCATGACGATCCTATCGAAAGAATCCTGGAAATCTACAGGTACTATTTCTGTTCGCCCTCTTCTCGCCGCAAATATCGCCGCTTCATTCACCAAATTTTCAAGGTCTGCTCCTGAAAATCCTGCTGTTAATCTGGCTATATCGCTCAAATCCACATTGCTGGAAATTGGCTTACCTCGTATATGGATCTTAAGAATAGCCTCTCGACCCCGAACATCTGGCAAATCGACAATAACCTTTCGATCAAAACGGCCAGGTCGTAAAAGAGCTGGATCAAGAACATCAGGCCTGTTGGTGGCAGCTATAACAATAATGTTTGTTTCGTTTGAGAAGCCATCCATCTCTACCAAGATCTGATTTAATGTCTGTTCGCGTTCATCATGCCCCCCGCCTAATCCAGCACCACGCTGCCGGCCAACTGCGTCGATCTCATCTACAAAAACAATGGCCGGGGCATGCTGTTTTGCCTTATTGAACAGATCCCGGACGCGGCTTGCTCCCACACCAACAAACATCTCTACGAATTCCGAACCTGAAATATGAAAGAATGGAACGCCTGCCTCTCCTGCGATCGCTCTGGCTAACAAAGTCTTTCCCGTCCCCGGGGGACCTACCATTAATACGCCATTGGGGATACGCGCGCCAACCTGAATAAATTTTTCAGGTTCCCTCAAAAAAAGTACGATTTCTTGTACTTCTTCCTTGGCCTCGTCTACGCCGGCCACATCTTCGAAAGTCACGGTTGGTTTGTCCGTGCCGCTCAAATCTTTGGCTTTACTTTTACCGAAGTTAAAAATACTATTTCCACCACCTTGCATCTGCCTGAAGCTGCGACTAAATATCCAAATTAGTAAGATTACAGGCCCTAAGGAAATGGCAATGGTGAACAAGGTATTCCAGGCCGAGGGGTCGTTGAAGAAGATTGGTGTTGCAGCAAGTTGTTCTTCTGTAACACCCAGGTTAGCTAGCTGTTCAATGAGACTGCCCTCGTCTTTAACAGAGGTAGTGATGGTGCCATCAGAAAGGTATACAGTTACTTTATTTCCGTCGACTTCAATTTTCTCGACTTCACCGTCTTCAATCGCTGTGGTTACATCAGCGAGAGGAGCCTTCTCGGGCCCATCAAAACGGCCGCTAACCCAGAATTGAACAACCAGGATGGCTGCTAGTATGGCGATGATCCAAACCCAAGAAGGAACTTTAAATCTTGGGCCAGATGGTTGTTCTTCCATAATTTTAAACCTGCTTAGTTAGGATACAACGAGTGGTATATCTCTACCAAAAGAGATAATACAAGGGTTGGCAATCCCACTAATTATGATTATCTAATATCAGAAAAATATATGAATATCATCTTCCGCTCATCAATTTGTTAGAAAGACAATTATATCATAATAGAATATCATGATGTGGAAGTTGATGGTGGGATAGAAGGCAATAACTATTGACCTCTCATAATTCAAAATCCCTGTGGTAGGATTCTACGACTAATCAGATGTGATGACAAACGGTCTGTTGTAGATCGATCGAAAGCCAGTACAATATAGACATAATGCGCCAGCGGTCGAGAGATCCTGATTCTTATATTGACACGCCATTTCTGCTTGCTCTCCTGCGAAATAATGCCCCCCTTGTACTATTTTTGATCCTTGGCCTTGCTAGTATGTTCGCCGTATATCAATTTTATAATTCCCGCTCCGATGAAGCTGCCAAAGAAGCATCGAGCTTCTCAGAAAAGGTTGATATTGAGCAGGCTACTTCTCGGATAGCACCCATATCTAAGGAGATTATAAAGCTGCCGGTTACCCAACGTAGAGCTCAAAGCCCAGGGCCTACTCGTATTGGTCTGATCGCAGGACATCGCGGTTTCGATAGCGGAACCTTGTGTGATGATGGTTTTACAGAGGTTCAGGTCACCGACGCTGTTACAGAGAGAGTGGCAGCCAACCTACGCTTAAAGGATATTGACGTGGAAACGCTTGATGAATTTGATCCCCGTCTTGACAATTATAGCGCAACAGCCCTAATCTCTATTCATGCTGACTCATGTGATTTTATTAACAAACTTGCTACTGGGTATAAGATCGCGGGTTCTCCTTTTACCGACTCCAGCCAGTTATCTATTTGTTTGCAGGAGATGTACGGTGAATCGACTATGCTCCCTTACCATCCCAACAGCATTACTACTCACATGGCTAATTATCATGCCTTTAACAAAATCAGCCAGGGAACGCCTGCTATAATCATTGAAATAGGTTTCTTAAACCTCGACCGCCGGATTCTCACACAGGGCTCAAAGGTTGTCGTTGATGGACTAGTGGAAGGCATAACCTGCTTTCTGGAACAATCCCGATGAATTTTATCTATAAGGATGCCCAGCTTGATGCTTACTCGCCTTAATGCTGGGGTATAACCGTCGAATATTGAAGATATGAACGGGCATAACAATCCGGTAAGCGACAATAGGCGTTCCAGATTCGTTAATATCGCGGTCGTGGCCATAATCATCCTATCAGCTGTTGTTATTATGCTGACGGTCGGCTTTTTAGCTTTTCGATTCACAAATTCTGATCAGGAGCTGACTGAGGGTTCTGGAACCGCGAATATTAACCAGCCGGCGCCAGCCCTAGCTGAGGTGAATCAAGATTCTCTGGAATCGCTCCCAGAACCCATCTCGTCCAGACCCATCTCAACAGCGGCGCCAGTTGAGCTAGCTACACGAAATCCTATCAGGCCGAAACCTATTGTGGCGGGGAAGAGCAACCGGCAATCCTTTTGGACGCCAACACCCCTACCTACAGCGACGTCTTCTCCCACACCCACCCCATACCCCACCTTTGTCAGTCTGCTCAACAAGTATACTCTATTAAGGCCGCCAGGTTTGTCACCAAATGAGCGCTGGATTGATGTTGACTTAACAAATCAGAAACTGGTTGCCTACGAAGGTCACTTACCAGTGTTCGAATCCCTTGTATCCAGTGGGCTGCCCCGGTATCCAACTGTTACTGGTCAATTTAGGATATGGCTGCGCTTTAAAGCCCAAACGATGAATGGAAGACGACTTGGTTACGATTATTACCTGGAGAATGTCCCTTATGTTCAATATTTTTATCAAGATTACGCGCTCCACGGTACTTACTGGCATAATAATTTTGGAAAACCTATGAGCCATGGCTGTGTGAATTTACCTACTCCAGCAGCAGAATGGTTGTTCAATTGGGCAGAATATGGAACGATAGTAAACATCCATTATTAAGTGGGGCTGGCGCCGGTTCAGGGAACAGTCCCGGGAGATGAATCATGCCTGTTGATATAATTGTTGGCGCCCAGTGGGGGGATGAGGGCAAGGGTCATATTACCGACCTGCTGGCGGCTGAAGCGGATATAGTTGCCCGGTTTAGCGGAGGAGACAATGCCGGGCACACGGTTAGCATTGGCCCAAAAATCTTTAAGTTACACTTAATCCCATCAGGTATCATCCAGGAGCGAACTATCTGTCTTCTTGGCAACGGGATGGTTATCAACCCGGCTGTTTTAATAAGGGAGATAGAAGAGCTCGAGAGAAATGGTATCGATGTCAGTCCAGAGCGCCTAATTATAAGCTCGTCGGCACATTTAATTACTGATGGTCATATCGCCCTGGATGGGGCACGGGAAGCTGCCCGAGGCGCCGATCCAATTGGAACGACCAGGCGCGGTATTGGTCCTGCGTACTCAGATAAGGCGGCAAGAGTCGGATTAAGAGCGGGCTTACTTACCCAACCCGACAAATTAAAAGAAGCAGTAAAGGCCCACATATCTGAAAAGAATTTCCAATTAGATGCCCTCTATAAGCAGGAATCTTTAAATGTGGAAGAAATTTCCAACCAATTTCTTTCCTACAGTGAGAGATTGCGACCTTATGTACGGGAAAGTTCTAAAATCTTATGGCATGCCCTTGACAACGGTCAGCGAATCTTGGCTGAAGGAGCACAAGGTACTTTTCTTGATCTAGATCACGGAACGTATCCCTATGTAACAAGCTCATGGCCCACTTCAGGAGGAGCGTTAATTGGTCTTGGAATCGGCGTGAAGTCCATCGATCGGGTCATTGGAGTTGCCAAGGCATATACGAGCCGGGTAGGCAGTGGTCCTTTTCCTTGCGAGCTTACTGGAAATATGGCCGATAGACTTCGAGGCACAGGCGAAAATCCTTGGGATGAATTTGGCACAACAACCGGCCGTCCTAGACGAGTAGGCTGGCTTGACCTGGTAATGTTAAATCATTCCCTTCGGTTAAATGATTTTTCTAGCCTGGCCGTTACCAAGTTGGACATACTTAGTGGCATAGAAGAGATTCTGGTATGTACTTCCTACCGGCATAATGGGAAACAAATCGGAGATTTCCCCCTTGATCTGTCCATCTTAGGCGCCGTTGAACCCGTGTACGAGGTACTGCCTGGTTGGGATCAGGATATATCCAGCATTAAGCATTTCGATGATTTGCCAAAAAAAGCACAAGATTATGTTAATTTTATATCCTCCTCTTTGAATATCGGGGTGACATACCTATCAGTTGGCCCTGGGAGGGATCAAATCATAAATCGCCTTGATGATTAAATCTCGCTCATCAACCTCAGCCACAGAAAGACCTTAAGCAGTTCCTTCCAATATCAACAACCAGATAAATGACTAACTTATGTAACCAACTCCCGGGTATTTCCGGTTATATTCTTGCACTTATATTACTTTATGGTAAGTTCATGGTCGTATAATCGAAGTAATCCAAAAGAATATTCGAGGAGGGACTTACATGAATCTCAGTCGTGTTACCTGGGGAACAGTTGCTCTTTTGATTCTGCTAATTAGTACCGCACCTCTCCAAGCCGCGAAATTTGACAATCAGATTAACAGTAATCCCACAGATGTGTACCTTCTCATCCAAAACCAACCTGCTGGGATTGTAAATACCGGAGCGTTGAATGTTCGGACAGGACCAGCAGTTGTCTATGAGATTGCCGGCGTTCTCAAACAAGGAGAAACCGTCTCCTTATTAGGCAGGAACGATGTAGGAAGTTGGGTCCTGGTTAAGGAAAGTGACGGCCTGGAAGGATGGGTGAATGCTTCTTATCTGCAGACCAATACAGCTGTTGCATCGTTGCCCGTTTCGAGTTTTCCGCCTCCAACTTCAGCTGTTGGCGTTGTTAACAGTGGGGCACTCAATATCCGCTATGGCCCAGGAATTTCTTTTGAGGTTATTACCATTCTGCAAGGTGCCGAGACTGTAATTCTTTTGGGCAGAAATTTAAGAGACTCCTGGGTGTTTGTACAATCAACGGATGGCGTTAAGGGCTGGGTAAATGGCTCATACCTCATAACTAATGTTCCGGTTGCTAGCCTCCCTATCAAAACTTTGGGAGACGGGCTGCCTCAACCTCCACAACCACCAGAAGGACCAACCGCAGTTGTAATCGCCGGCGCAGCTAACCTTCGAGCAGGTCCAGGCATGCCTTATCCGATCATTACCGTCCTCGAGCAAGGCCAGGGGATTCTTCTTGTAGGTCGCAATGATGTGGGTTCTTG
>BTQB01000140.1:0-6652 GCA_036985655.1 Anaerolineae bacterium
ATTAACGGCCGTGTGGAAATCTGGCACGAAGGGCTGAGCGGCCAAAGTGAGCTGGTTGATATCCGTAATCCGGGCAATTATTTTGGAGAAACAGGATTGTTGACAAACAGGCCGCGGACCGCAACAGTAAAGGCCTCCAAAGAGGGTGAGGTTGTTGTATTGGTCATGGGCAGTCGTGATTTCGAGGAGATGATGGAAGAGTCAAAGGCGACTGAAATGCATGTGGCTCAAGAGATGCTCCAGCGTCTTATTAAACTGGCCGACGCTCAATAGAAATCTGATATTCAGCTTGAAAACTTTTATCTCTGATCATTATTCGACCCTTGTTTTGGAAACCCTCGGAGGATCCCTAACCCGATAGAAGGGCCAAGTACCAGTTAACCATTCCCATAGCGATATCCAGTTCTGTATAATTATCCCTGTTTACCTCCTTAAACAAGGTGGCGATAACGACGAACAGAACAAGCAAATAAAATCAAGTTTATGAATTCTGAACAAAAATCGTCGCTTTTGGAAAATCGGCCGGGGGCAAACGCCTTGGTGAGCGCACGAGATTTGGGCCGGACTTATCGACGTGGTCAAGAGGAAGTAATTGCACTGCAGGGCCTCACCTTCGACCTGGATCCAGGTTCCTTTTCCTTTGTTGTGGGCCCCAGTGGATGCGGAAAATCAACATTGCTCCATCTACTCGGCGGCATCGATCAACCCACCAGCGGAACGCTCACCGTTAGCGGCGTACAGCTGGATATAGCGGATGAATCTTCCCTGGCTCCATTCCGCCGGGATCATATCGGCTTTGTATTCCAATTTTATAATCTTCTCCCAGCTCTCAATGCGGTTGAGAACGTTGCTATGCCCCTTCTTGCCCGAGGGTGGGGGCGTCGTGCGGCGATGGTTAGGGCTGCTGAGTTGTTAGAAGAGGTCAGCCTTGCCCACCGCAGCCAGCATAAACCTGCCGAGTTATCCGGTGGTGAACAACAGAGAGTAGCAATCGCCAGGGCTGTCGTAGGGGAACCTTCGATTGTTCTCGCCGATGAGCCTACAGGGGATCTAGACACCAAATCCGGTTTATCGGTGATGGAATTGATGCTTGATTTTAACCGTCGATTGAACATGACCTTCCTAATCGCCACCCATAATCAATCACTTTGCTCATTAGGCGACCGTTTATTGAATCTTGATAACGGGCGGTTAAGGGAAGCTTAATTGGCAGCCATAATTATTCTGATACTTAGTGAGTTAAGACATGATTGGCGGCGTATTGGGCTGAATATCATCGCGATCGCGACTGTCGTCTTTGCTTTTTTATTATTATTTACTCTAGGTGATACTCTCGGATCGCTGACTATTGGGGCTGACATTAGCCGTAATTTGGTGGTTATTGAGGGTGATATTGTAGATCCATCAGACGCCACTCTAGATAAATCCGCAATACAAGCCGCTGAAGAATTAACCCCGAATCTGGTCAGCAATGTTTCGCCAATGATATACCGGCACCTGCGCATCAACGACAAGCTGGTTCAATTACGAGCGGCCGAATTGGAGGATTGGCTGGGGATCCATCATTTGTCACTGGCTGATGGACGCTTGCCTGATGGGCCAGGAGAAGTGGCTATCACAAGAGGCGCGGCATCAATACTAGGAGGTGACCTGGATAGTAATGTGACAATTTTTGGATCTGATTTCAGGGTTGTTGGTTTGGTGGAACCCTCAGGCACGCCCTTCGCTTCCATCTGGATAGATTTAGACCAGGCTGTAGCCCTCTATGGTCCAACACGTGGGTATCAGTTCATGCTGGTCGAGGTGGCTGTAGGGGCTGATGGAGATGTTGTCAAGTCAGCTCTGGAAGCCGACCCGCGGATAAACAGCCAGTATCAGGTGTTTTTCGAGGATAAATATACTCGGAGGAATACACAGGCGATGAAAGACTTGCAGGGAATCGCCCAGGCGTTGAGTATTATTTCCTTGTTGGCAATTATCTTGGGCACATATAACGCTACCTCCCTTCAACTATCAGAAAAAGAACGCCAATTGGGTATTTTACGGGCCATAGGATTTGGATACCAGACCGTCTAC
Source organism: Anaerolineae bacterium (assembly GCA_036985655.1). Lineage (GTDB taxonomy): Bacteria > Chloroflexota > Anaerolineae > Promineifilales > Promineifilaceae > UBA11865. The sequence continues at coordinate 2,077 of BTQB01000140.1, forward strand.
CGTCTTCAACTTGTGCAAACCCTATTTCAGAGCTTAGCCGGGTTCATTATTGGATTAATTGCTGCGACGATTTTTTTAGTCTCTCGGGGACCATCGGATCAGCTGTTTATTTTCGGCTGGCCCCTGATATTCGACCTAACTCTATCGACAGTGTTAATGGGTTTAATTTTCACCCTGCTGTTTGCATGGTTAGGAACGCTGCTTGCAACGCGGAGGATGCTTGCTAGCAGTCCCGCTACAGCATTACGGGCTTGATTTTCAAAAGATCTTAATTATGATTTATTCCCTGATCAAAATAGGTTTAGCTGAGCTGTCAATTCGTTGGCGGGAGACTGGGCTAATGGCTGGCGTCGTTGCCGTTTCATTGCTCGGTGTTCTGCTGCTAGATGCCTATCGAAGTGGATTAGAAGATCGCTACAGTTTGGGACCGACTGCGTTCCTGGTAGCCCAGCAGAGTGACACACTGGGGGAGCTTCACGGCAGCAGGCTGCCAGCCTCAATAGTAGAGCAACTTCAGGAGAAGGGCATCAGTCAGGTTGTTCCTGAAATAAACACCATTATCGGCACTTCGCCGGAAAACGCACTGCTTTTACGGGGTGTGCCTCTTAACAATTATACTCAGGTCGAGACCTTCCAAATGATCTCCGGCAGACCTCTGCAACCTGGCGACCAACCTCGCCTGGCGATGATTGGGATAGGCCTTTCTGAAACAAAAGGACTTGGACCTGGAGACACTTTAACTGTACGAGGTAGACCCTTTACAATAATCGGCGTCTTTTCGGTAGGTACTTACGTTGATTTCGAAACTTGGATTCCATTAACCGAAGCCCAAAGGCTGTTGGGTTGGGGGGATGATGTATCAGTGGTACTATTTCCGGCTGGTGAAGGACTAAACCCGGGGGAGAGCTTATCCATTGGCATCGATATTGTGCCTAGGGGGCAGGCCGCTCAAAATGTTCTGGATGAATGGTCACCTCTCCTCAATCTATTTGGGGTGGTGGCTTTAACGCTGGGATTTGCGGCCGCTCTCTCGTTAGCCAGCATGCTGTGGCGACTGGCCTGGCTGCGCCGCCGGCAATTAGCAATATTGCGAAGTCTGGGATATCGTCGCTTGAACTTAGCCTATTACCTCTTTGTCCAAAGTGTTGGAATTACTCTATTAGCCTATACAATGGCCCTCATTGGGGCGCTGATCTTTACGGGCGCGTCCCGGATTCAATCAATTGGCATGACGATAGATCCAAATGTTAATTTGGCAGGGGCCGCTTTGACTCTCATGGCTGCTATTGTCATTGTCATTGTCGCTTCGATTGTTCCCGCATGGAGATTAGCCCAATTAAACTTGCTGGAATTGTTGAGAGCCGAATGATGCCAGCACTCCTATTACGCGAATAATCAACGGCATATCCATTTATGCTATTGACCTATCCGTAAATTTCGCGATAAACTTTTACAGCGTTTTTCAAGTAGCCTTATTTAGGAGGATGAAATGGTTCGAAGGTCACTTATTTATTTCGTATCTTTTTTGTTATTTGCTGCCCTGGCTTGTAATTTGCCCGGTCGTTCGGAGGAAGGGTTGAGCGAAGAAAGTGTGCAGAGCGACACATCTGAACAGGGGCAAAAGGAAGCGTCAGCACCGGAAGATAGCAGTGGAGGTGAGGTGCAAAGTGAAGAAGGTGAGGCCGAGATGGAACCGGATGTCCAAGAGTCCTCTGAAGAGGTATCGGAATCGATTGATGCCTCCACCGCTGATCCGGCTTTACCTATCGGCATGCGAGAAGGCTTGGCGAGCTTAAACTCCTTCCAATCAATAATGAAGATTGTTAATAACGGCCCAACGCAAGGTGATCGGCAGGAAAGTGAGATAACTATTAGATTCAGCTCTGAACAAGATGCTCGCCACATGCACACTGAATCCCTTTCTAGTTCGTCGGAGTCCCCAGAGATATACCAAAGTATCAGTGACGAATATCAGATAGGCTTAAATACTTGCACAGTATCCACGAGTGATGGATCGACTGATGTTACGACGGAGGAAATGACGCCATTAATTAAGGACATGGTTAATTCGACTACCAACCTGTTTGATATAACCATAACAGCACCCAATCCGACGTTTGTGGGCGCTGAAACGCTTAATGGTATCGAGACAAACCACTACACGTTTAAAGTAATAGGGTTGGGTGATTACTCGGGAGATGAAGTCACTCAGGCTGACGGAGAGTATTGGGTTGCCCAGGATGGTCGATTCCTGGTTAAATACGAGATGATTTTAGAAGTGCGATCTGGGCCGGAAGGTGATCCGGATGCGGCAGTAATGCACAGTGAATACGGATACGAATTGACAGAAATTAACCAGCCAATCTCCATATCCATGCCAGCGGAATGTGCGGCCCAAGAAAGCGAACAATCTTAAGCTAGAACAATATAGAGAATCTAATAATTGATTGGCTCCAATCCTTTTATTAGAATCCTGGGCTGGTTTGGGTAAGTGGTAAGGAGGTGATCGGAATTAATCAAAGATCACCAGTGCCTCGACTGAAAAAGGTGGTATCAACGGAAACCTCCCGGAGGTTCAGAACCTCCGGGAGGATCTTGATTTTTCAGCAGACTCACCAGTGGGCTACTAAATCTTGGTATTCAGGGTGTCGTTTGATATATGCCGCAGCAAACGGGCAGCGGGGGATGACCAAAAGCCCATCTTGCCTGGCTTGATCCAGGGCTGTTTGAACCAGTTTGCCCCCTACACCCTGGCCTGCTAGCGGCTCCGGAACTCCAGTATGGATTAGAGTGATCTCCTGGTCCATCAGGGCGTAGTTCAGGACAGCTAAATGATCCCCCAAACACGCCTCCCACCTGCTAGCTTCCTTGTTGTCGACGACTATCACATCTTTCAAATTCACGGGTCTTTCCTTCTACGATTTGGGAAAATCATACTATTTCAATAATTAATAACCCAGCAACTTTAGCGGTGGTTGGCTTTAGAAGCCAATAAAAATAAAAATTGCTATTTGTATGGGCTAGAGCAACCGGTATCAGGACCAAATAATTGACCCTTTTATTGAAAGCGTGTCTAAAAAATTTATAATATTAAATGGCTAAGTCGACCAGGGTATTACCAAGGGTTTTATTATTTATCAGCTGAAATAGAGGAGTCCGCTACTATGCGTATTAGCCAATGTATTGGTTGTGCAGACTTGCCCTGCCAGGACGTCAAGCAGAGCTGCTATGTTGTCCCTGATATCGATATTGATCCTAAGAATGTTACTATTGTTCTAATTTCCGAAGCTGCCCCGGCGGATTCTGAAGACTATTACTACGCTCCTGGAAAACCGTTATTTGAGGAGACGACTGTTCTAGCATTTAATGACGCCGGCGTTGAAGTATCGTCAGTAAATGATATTTTGGATATGGGCGTCTATATGACTACAGCTGTCAAATGTGGCAAAGTTGGCTATGGTCTTAAGGCAGCAGCAATTAAAGAATGCTCAAAGATCTTAGAGAAGGAGCTTAATCTTTTCCCTAACACTCAGGTTTTACTGTTAATGGGCGATGTAGCTATTAAAGCCATAAATTACATAGCCAAGAGAAAAGGTTACGAGCGCGTTATCCCGGCAGGATCTACATATAAGATTCGAGGCAAGTCATATTCTTACGGCTCGGTCAGGGCCTTTCCTTCGTATGTGCAGGCAGGTCCCAGCTTCTTCATAGAAAAGAGCAAGCGGCGGATGATTTCGGAGGATATAAAAGCAGCTCTCCAAGTATAATATTTGGAGCATGTCGGTAAATTGTGGCGTTCATCACGTAATCTGGTGGGACAATCTAACGATGGCACAGGTATGCATGGCTTTAATAAAGGTATTCGTAAATCTGAATGACCTGGGAAAAAATGCTAAATGGGGACTCCATGAGCTGGTTACTCGAAAGTGATTCTCCTGGAGTGCGCTACCTGGCGCTGAGGGATTTAGTCGGTTTAGAGGATAACGACCCTGTCCTGGCAGCTGCTATGAATAGAGCTCACGAAGAAGGGCCGATTGACCAAATCTTTCCTAACATGAATAATGACGGCTATTGGGTTGAGCCGGGGCCAGGTTGCACTTCGGATTCTACGAATGTTAAAAGGAATATTTGAAGCCGACCATCAGTAGTTGGCCTTTTCGAAGCACACTAAAGAGCTATTTGTCGCCAAGGGCAAAAGCTACAGCTTGTTTAGTTGACATCCCTCTGCCCTCATCCCAGGCTGCTTCAAACTGCTCCTCGCTTAAAACCTCGCGGACTTGGGTTGAATAATCGTCGATCTCGCTTTGATCCGCAGGCTGCAGCGTGACCGACATTCGATTGAAAATTGAACTTGATGCGCCCAGCAATAAGGCAGCCTCTTCGGGCCTTCCTAATGAAGCTAGAGGTCCAGCAAGCATCGAGAGCACTATCGCTGAATGATATTCCAGATTTAAATCGTGAAGGATTTTTAAGCCATCGAGGGCATAAGCAACTGCTTCCTCGTAATTACCCTGGTGTCGGGCGACATAACTCATATTCGCAAGTGAGATTCCCTCTCTGCGCCGGTTGCCTGTCT
>BTQB01000141.1:0-6592 GCA_036985655.1 Anaerolineae bacterium
GGGGTAAAAGGCTGTTTTATCCAGGACCACGGCTGACTCTAACTGCTCCACAACCATCGCCTCGAACTCCTTTATGAATGCATCCTCTAAATAGAGCAATTGGGTCATAATATTTCCTGCTTAGATGAACTGTTCGACTATCCTCATTTTCACTTTGATTTAGTGGTTGGCGCTGTAAAAAAAACCTTCGCCCCTAGGGGCGAAGGTTTCAATTCTCCGCGGTACCACCCTTATTTCCGGTTACAGAGATTCATCTACTCAGAAACCGAACACTTGATCGATGACACTAATAACCTAATATCATCGTAATCCTGTTAACGGGGGATGAAACCGGCCAAATCTACTGAGATCACTATTTCTTCCACTCATCCAGTTCAGGAAAAGATCCTCAACCATGGCAAGATGTAAAAATAGTGATTAAGCCGTTCGGATGGCAGCTACGGAGGGATTTTCAGAGAAGTGATTCGACTCGACTCACACCAACTCGAGCTCGCTTGCCAATCAACTTTCCCCTACTCGTCTCCATTAACGCTTGTTTATATTCTCGATGTCGAGATTATGCCAAATCCAGAGATCGATGTCAACAGATTTTATAACTATTCGCCCTAGACAAGGCCGTGTCCGTGTGCTAAATTCTCGACATTGATTTTTCATTCGCCGAGTGCCTCATAATTTAAGCGACTACCTCTAACAAATGAACGATCCTGCAGAATGTTGAGGAATGGACTCGAACAGCATATGGTATTACACCCGCTTGTCGTTAATTCAAAAAAAGATTTTGCTGCTTGGGGAATCTACATAAAAGTATCGATCTAATTTAGCTAAAAGGTTGTTATGGGAAAGGCTGATCAAGGTGTAAGGAGCGGGCGGAAGTATAGAGCCATTCTCAGGGTGCTGGTTTTTCTGAGGAACGATTCTGATGTTTTACTGCTGAAAGGAGCGCCAAATAAGCGAATTTGGGCAAATTTGTTCAACGGCGTGGGTGGTCATGTTGAAGTTAATGAGGATGTATTATCGGCAGCCAAGCGAGAAGTTCAGGAAGAAACTGGACTATCAGTCGAATCATTGGATTTGAGAGCAGTGGTGAATATTGATGCAGGGGACCCTGATCTAGGCATCTTGATGTTTGCTTTTGTTGGTTGGACAAATAATCGCCAAACGGTTGCTTCCCATGAAGGAGCACTTCACTGGGTTCCTATAGACAAGATTGAAGAATACCCGTTAGTTGAAGATCTCTATTGGTTAATACCCAGGATAATTGGACGGAACTCGGGCCCGCCTCTATACCTACACTATGGTTATGATAAGAGTGATAGGCTGGTTATCCTGGAAGCTAAATAGATAGTCGAGATAATTGGAAAGTCCAGCATTGGAGTTATATTCCATGAACGCGGAAAAAATCATATCATGATTGGGCTCTATCATTGCCGCTCTTTGAGAATTAACTAAAATAGGTCATGATATAAACGGTAGGTTGGAGATTGGCTCGTTCAGTATTAGTAGTTGACGATGAACCGATGGCGCGGACCATGCTGCGCCTCATTCTAGTTCGTGCTGGGTTTGAAGTCCGTGAAGCAGAAGATGGCAAGGCAGCACTTTCAGAGGTGGATAGATCGCTGCCAGATCTGATGATTTTAGATATTATGATGCCAGGAATTGATGGATTCGAGGTTTGCGAACGACTGCGAGCGGATGAAAGTACCAACAGCCTTCCTATAATTATGTTAAGTGCAAAGACGGATACAGAGAGCGTTAAAAGAGGATTAAATCTCGGGGCCAACAAATATTTAACAAAACCTGTAGGTCCAGATGAACTGACCCGACATGTTCGCGAGGTATTGCACATTGAAGGTGAGCTCTCTTGATGACGGGCGATTTTAAAACGGAGTGCCTATGTTAGTGAAAAGAATCTTACTGGTTGTAATCTCTTTTGTTATTGGATATGTAGCCACATACTTGATTACCATTCTCCTGGGTACTTCGGTTGAAGAATTTTGGATGGGAAAGGAGTCGCCAGTCCCCTTTCCGTATTTCATCCTGGTTGGATTTTTCATCGCGATAGCTGCAGGGATCTGGTTAGACAAGTTTATGGGAACGGAAATATTACCAAAGTAGAAAAACATGACAGCAAAAATCATCGATGGTAAACAAATAGCAGCGAACATCAGGGCAAAAGTTGCCGAAGATGTATCAATAATGAATGCCAAACACGGGTATTCACCCGGATTAGCGACAGTTCTAGTTGGAGATAATCCAGCTTCAGCTACTTATGTTAGGATGAAGCAGCGAGCATGCGCCGAGGCCAACATAAGATCAATTGGGATGGCTCCTCCTGAGGATATCACCCAAGCTGAGCTGATGGAGATCGTTTCAAAGTTAAATAAAGATCCTGAAGTTAATGGCATTCTCGTTCAACTACCACTGCCGGATCATATCGACGAAGAGACAATATTAAATGCAATTGATTTGCAGAAAGATGTGGACGGGTTTCATCCTATGAATATCGGCAGGTTGGTGATGAAGGGACGCGATCCACTTTTTATTCCGTGCACCCCCCATGGTGTTATCGTTTTATTAGAGGAAAGCGATATTCTATTAAGCGGCGCTGAAGCAGTTGTTGTCGGCCGGTCGAACATCGTTGGACTGCCAGTAGCGATGCTGCTTCAGAAAGCCAACGCTACTATCACTATCTGCCACAGCCGGACCCGCGATCTGGCAGAACACGTCCGGCGAGCTGACATCGTCGTTGCCGCTATCGGCCGGGCAGAAATGATTACTGGCGACATGATTAAGCCTGGCGCTGCGGTTATTGATGTTGGTATCAATCAGAAACCGGACCCAACAAAAAAACGAGGCTATCGCCTGGTAGGCGATGTTGAGTTTGAGTCAGCCAAAGAGGTCGCCGGAGCCATAACACCAGTGCCCGGGGGTGTCGGCCCGATGACTATAGCCATGTTGATGAAGAACACACTGCGGGCTGCAGAAATGGCTCTAGATGAGTAGGGTTCGTTTTGGGGCGTCAACCTGAACCAGGTTGATTAGGCTCTACAATATAATAGAAGGGGGCGAGTCTAGGGTGCGATGATCGTCATGGAGATTGTCGATCATCCTTGGACGCCATCAGCAAGTCTTGAGGTGTGTTGACATTGGCGAAGGATCTTCCATCAGGATCAAATTGGGCTATCTTGGTTTTTTCTATGTAGTGAACTTTTATATCATCGTAAAAAGAGACCATCTTTAGCTCCCCGCTAAACAGCCGGCTTTCTATCGCCGGTAAACAATCCTTACTATATATGGCATGGAGAGGTTCCGGGTGATCCGTCCACCTGGGCACAATTACGTCAGCCTGCGTTCGGATTGAGATCATATAGTTGAGGAGCTGCCGGTTCAGCCAGGGCATATCGCAGGCAACAATTAACAAATAAGGCCTGGAGGATCTATACAGCGCTGTATATAATCCACCAAGCGGCCCTTTGTCTGGAATTAAATCAGCGTAAGTAGGAATTGCCAGATGCTTGTACTGGTTTGGCCGGTTGGCAATAATGATTAACTCGTCTCCAAGATCCCTGACCTTTTCCAGCACATGTTCTATCAGTGGTATTCCAGAGAGCTTTATGAATGACTTGTCAGCGCCCATCCGGCTGCTTTTGCCACCAGCCATAATGGCGACTGTAATCGATGTATGGAGTGAAGGGGGTGAGTGTGTGGTGGACAATCTTCGATTCTTATCCTATTTTGGGGTCTTTAAAGCAGGGGTTGCCGAAGCGGTCTGAAAGTGCGCCGGTGAACCTCACATGGTCCAATCTGCAATAAGGCTCCAACATGTTGGGGAGTGCAATATCCTTTGTGGGAAGAAAACCCATAACCCGGATATTTATCATCCAGGGCAATCATATGTTTGTCACGGCTGACCTTAGCCATTATGGATGCAGCAGCGATGCTAAGGCTTAACCTATCGCCATGGATTATCGACTTTTGGTGAATCGGAACATTTTTTAAGCGCATCCGCCCGTCGATTATCAGGCCTTGGGCCTCGGGCTGAAGCTGGGAAATCGCTATTCTCATAGCAGCCGCATTGGCTGGGATTATACCGATTGCATCAATATTCTCCGGTCCGACAGATCCGATCCCATGCGAGAGGGCAACATCCATAATCAGTTTATATAGCGTATCTCTTTTCAAGGCAGTTAGCTTTTTTGAATCGTCAACATCAACTAGAATTCCCAATTGCTCCGGCTGGTCCAGCGGCAGAATGACGGCCGCAGCCACTACAGGCCCAGCGATGGCGCCTCGTCCAGCTTCATCCACCCCAGCGACAAAAGATACACCTATCTCTTTACGAAAAGTATCTTCGAGCTCTATTGATGGCATATTAAACTTGATCCAGGCCTTTGAAATTCCAGAATTAAGAATCTTGATCGTAAAGACCCTGCCGATTATTGATCCTGATTCTCAGCACTTCACGAAACATCTGAAGGGCATCTTGAAGAGGACTTATTCGACTGTTGGCACGGAAATACCAGTTGATGGGCACCTCCACGATCTTATAGCCCTGCTTCCTGGCGATAAAGAGCAGTTCAACATCAAAAGCCCAGCCATCAATCTGCTGGCATGATAGCACATCGAGGGCAACCGGGCGGCGGAAGCACTTAAAACCGGCCTGGGTATCCTGAAAACCTGGAACAGCTATTGTTTTTACGACAAGGTTAAAGATGCGCCCCATGAAGTGACGGTAAGCGGGTTCATTATAGCGTACGGCTCCTTTAACCTCGCGGCTGCCGATGGCAACATCAAAACCATTTAACTGCGGCGGCAAAAACTTGCTAACTTCGCCAATAGGCATCGACAGATCAGCGTCCGCCATAAATAAGTATTCGCCTCTAGCAGAAAGCATGCCCCTGCGGACTGCTGCTCCTTTTCCCTGATTTGGTTCGCTCAGGACAAATAAGAAAGGATATTGTTCTGCAAATTTTGTGGCAATTTCTTTAGTGTCATCAGAACTGTTGTTGTCAACGACGATAACCTCAGCTTTAAAGCTTTGTTCTTTAACGTAGCTGATAACCAGGGGCAAGGTTTGAGGTAGACGTCCACCCTCATTATAAGCTGGAACAATCAAACTTAAGAGAGGTTTATCATTCATAAATCGCTGCTGACAACGCTAAAACCAGGTAGATGAGGAAATGACATTGTTCTTTTCTAAGAGTAAACTGATTTGATCCATACATTGTTTGGGTATATCCACCTTTAGGGGGACTACACCTCAATCTTAAGTTCCCATTCAACCGGTCATTGTGCTTAACTTTTTTTGCACAAAGCTGATTGATCTTACTTTTCGCCAGGATGCTCGTCAACAGGTGATAGGAGCGATACAAGGACATCTTCGGCTATATCAGGCTGGCTTTTTCCAGCCTGCCGCCTGTTTATAATTTTATGTATAGTTAGCAATCCTGCAATCTGCCCACGCAGCCGGGCCCGGGCCGCTTCTCCTCGCCAATTTTTAAGAGCCAAACAGGATATCTTCATCTGGGCTTTTGCAACACTTTTCCATTTCGTTCGCCAGAGGAAGGCAGGATAATGTTTCCACAAAAGATAGAGGAAATTTCGGCCGTCATAATAGCTGCCAACGATGCTTCCCCCGGTCGCCTTTAATTTATGGTAGACCACCGCAGTGGGAATATATAAAACCTTCCAGCCAGCTTTATGAGCTCGCCATCCCATATCCACATCTTCACAAGAAAAATAAAATTCTTTGTCCAGGAAACCGACATCCTCGATAAGGGATCTGCGATAGGCGGCGGCCGCACCACATGCACTAAAAACCGGCTCCTCTTTTTCATATTGGCCCGTATCTTTTTTCCAGACGCCTCGATTAATTGGAATGCCGTCAATTCGATAGAGATCTCCAGCAGAATGGAAGATGTCCCTCTGGTCATACATCAAGATTTTGGAGGCAATAATGCCCACGTCGGGATATCGTTCAAAGGCGTCGACGATGGCATCCAACCAGGCTGGTTCAGCCTCTGTATCATTGTTCAAGAGAATAATAAACCGCCCCGAAGCCTGACTATAGCCAGCGTTGCAAGCTCCGGTGAACCCAAGATTCTCGCCTAGTTCTAAAAGGCGCACCTCCGGAAAATATTCTTTCACAAATTCTCGTGAACCGTCCGTTGAACCATTATCTACAAGGATAGTTTCAAAATTTTTATAGGATTGGCCCCTTAATGACGATAAGCAGACCTCTAGATGCTGCTTCCCGTTCCAGTTAGGGATGATAATTGAGGCAGTGACAGTCTCAGGCTGGCTTTCTTGATTGCTAGATTCTTCTAACAAAAGGCGTTCGTGGGTGGGCATTAGCGCTAAATACTCAAATAGTCGGCTAACGCCTCGGACCAGGGTCGCAGCTCAATTCCCAAGTCTGCTCCAGTTGTATTTATAAGGGCGCCATAGGGTGGTGGCCTGGAGGCTCGCGGATAATCTCTCGTTAATATCGGGAGAACTGGAACATCTTCAATCCCCGATAGTCGCAAGATTTCTCTTGCAAAGGCCCAACGAGAACAGGCGCCGGAATTTGTGAGGTGATAGATTCCGAACC
>BTQB01000142.1:0-6577 GCA_036985655.1 Anaerolineae bacterium
AAAATGTTTTAAAAGAGATTGTCGAGGGATTTTCACAGGAGTCCGGAATTCAAGTCGAATTGACCCTGGTTTCAAACGAATCGCTGCCTGATTTCGTGCAGACCGCAGTCATATCAGGGACGTTACCAGATATTATCCTGCATCCTTCTGAATTTAGTTCAGGCTGGATCCAGCAAGGGATTTTAGATCCTTCAGCAGCAACTGAGGCGATCGACTTATTGGGACCGGAGACCTTCAACGCCAGTGCCCTTAACCAATTAATCATTGACTCCGATAAACTTGCTTACGCTGCTGTACCCAGTGACCTTTGGCGTCTGTTGATCATCTACCGTAAAGATTTGTTCGAAGAAAACAATCTGCAGAGGCCGGATAGCTTTCAGACCATTTTAACTGCCGCCGAAGCCTTATACGATCCTGAGCAAAATCGATATGGTCTGGTTGTACCAACAGACGCTGCCATCCTAAAAACGCAAAGATTATTTGAATTTATTGCCCTTGCTAACGGCTGCCAGCTTGTTGATGAAAAAGGTGAAATTACATTTCTGCATCCCGCATGCCTTGAGGCCCTGGAATATTATCGTTCCCTTATTAATCAATATAGCCCGATTGGACTGCAGACGGAGATTAGCGCCATCAACGCTTATTTGGCGGGTCGAACCGGATTAATCATAGCCTCTTCTGGCGTTCTACCGGCAATCGCTGGCTTGCAGAGTGACACTATTCCGACTTGTCCAGCCTGTTCCACAGGTAAATATTTGGCTGATAACAGTGGATTTGTCTTCGAGATCCAGGGAACAGGTGAGTTTTCGCGTACAAACAGCTTGTCCGTGATGACGGTTTTAGGAATAACAAAAGAAGCAGATAGGCAGGCTTCCATTGAATTTTCCAATTATTGGTTCAATAACGGCTACGCAAAATGGCTTTCAGTAAATCCTGAGCGAAAAATCCCGCTCCGTCACAGCCAGATTGGCCAAGCCCAATATTTCATAAATGAATGGAAAAATAGTCCAATAAAAAATAGCCAATTCACGTTAGAAGAAATATTTGGCAAAGAGTTTGTTGACTCTTTGGTCAAAGGAACGGGAGACGATAGCCGTTGGGGGATTCCATTTGGCCAGGGGGATATTTTATCAATCTTGTATGAACAAGTAATTATGTCTCCCCTGCTCCAGGAAATGCTTAGCGGCTATTTCTCCAGCAGTCAAACAGTTATAGAGATTTATAGAGCGATAATCGAAGAGATCCCAGAATACCCTTTCCCACTTCAGCTTGAACCGACAGCAACAGCTACACCCTGACAACACCCTGATTTATCCTTGACTATTCTAAGCCTTATTGTTATGATGCCTCCCATCATGTTTGAACAATATTCCGATTGCGCGTTTCGATTTTTTTATTTTACCAATTCAATGAAGAGGTGCGTCTTTTGAGTTATTAAGCAAACTTGATTAGATAATAAACATGCTCAACTCATCATGACGCGGCCATAATGGTCGCGTTTTTTGCTTTTGGAGCATCGAAGTAAAGTAATATTGGAGGTCCCAGGAATGGATTTAGAGCCCAATAATCGGAAATTAGAGGATGCTGGGAAGCAGTTATTTCCCTTGTGTAGAGGTGTAAGGGGGGCGACCACTGTCGAGGAAAATGACCCGGAACTGATTCTGGCTGCGACTCGGGAACTGCTGTTCATCATTATTCGAGCTAACGGAATAGAACAGGATGATGTTGCCAGCGCCATATTTACCACCACGGTCGATCTTAACGCTACCTATCCCGCTTTAGCAGCCCGTCAATTGGGTTGGTATGATGCAGCCTTACTCTGTGGTCACGAAATGAACGTACCAGGAGGATTAACGAAATGCGTGCGTATTTTAGTTCACTGGAACACGCTTCGGTCCGCAGACGAAATCGTTCATGTCTATCTCCGTGGTGCAAAAAAACTTCGACCTGATAGAAATGAGTTGCCCCCAATAGCCGCAGTAGAGATCCAAGCTGCAATTGATATCGAAAATTTAGATCTCATACCTATCAAACAAAAGAACCCGTAGATAAGCCTCATTCAAAAGCTGGCTGTGAATTTCAAGAGGAGTGGTTATGATGATCGTAATAATGAAGCCCGACGTTAGAATGACTGAAATATCGGCCGTCATCGTCAGGATAGAAGATGCTGGATTTCGGGTTCATCTTTCAGAGGGTGAAGAGCGAACTATTATCGGCGTTATTGGCAGTGGGGCTCCTATTGACCGGGATCAGATTGAACGAATGTCAGGCGTTGAGCGCTGCGTCACTGTTCTGAAACCGTTTAAACTGGCTAACCGCGAATTCAAACCATCGGACACGACTTTTCCCATCAAAGATTACGAGATTGGGGGCAGTGAAATTATTATTATGGCTGGGCCTTGTTCGGTAGAGAGCCGTGAACAGATCATTGAAACAGCAATTGCCTGCAAAGAAGCAGGCGCCCACATTCTCAGGGGCGGCGCCTTTAAACCTCGATCTTCCCCCTACTCCTTCCAGGGCCTTGGGAGGGAAGGCCTGGATTACTTGGCCGAAGCACGGGAAGTTACCGGTATGCCGGTTGTCACCGAGGTCATGGAACCAAATCTGGTACCTCTGGTTAGCGAATGTGCGGACATCCTTCAAATTGGGGCTCGCAATATGCAAAATTACGCCTTGCTCCATGCCGTCGGCAAATCGCAACACCCGGTGCTGCTAAAGAGAGGGATGAGTAATACCATGGAAGAGTGGCTCATGTCTGCTGAATATATATTAAATCATGGAAATACTCGTGTAATGCTCTGTGAGCGAGGGATTCGTACCTTTGAGAGATATACCCGAAACACCTTCGATATAAATGCGATCCCGGTCATAAAACAGATGTCTCACTTACCTATCATAGCTGATCCTAGCCACGCTACAGGTAAATGGGAATATGTTAGTTCGGCCGCGAAAGGAGCAGTAGCAGCAGGTGCAGATGGATTAATAATTGAGGTTCACCCACGACCAGAAGAAGCGTTATCTGACGGCGTTCAATCCCTCAAGCCCGAGAGATTTGAGAAACTTGTCCAACAATTAAAATTGGTGGCTGAGGCTGTCGGCCGCACAATTCGCCAACCTTCATGAATTCTTGATAAATGTCCCTTCTCATGGAAACTCTCGGCAAAATCTGGGAACGTTCTTAGAGAGGATTTTGATTTTCTTACTATTCGAGGTTCATCCGTTAATATGAGTTGTCGACCATGAGTCAAGCAGTATAATGACCCCATAATTATTATGGAGTCTATAAATGCCTAGAGCAGTTTTCCCCTTCACCGCCATAGTTGGTCAAGAGAGGATGAAGCGGGCTCTCATACTGAACGCGGTTAGTCCTCAAATTGGGGGTGTGCTCATTCGAGGTGAGAGAGGTACAGCAAAATCTACAGCTGCTCGAGCGTTAGCAGCTCTTCTCCCAGAAATAAGGGTTGTCAGCGATTGTCATTTTAGCTGCAATCCAGAACGGCCGAATGAATGGTGTGATGATTGTAGAGTCAGGCATTTCTCTGGCGATATACCTGTACAAAGCAGGTTAACCTCGTTTGTCGATCTTCCTGTCAGTGCAACGGAAGATAGAGTTGTCGGTACATTAGATATTGAGAAGGCCATTCAAAAAGGTGAAAAGCATTTCGAACCTGGCGTGTTAGCTTCAGCAAACCGGGGTCTTCTTTATGTGGACGAAGTTAACCTTCTGGACGATCATGTCGTCGATCTCCTCCTTGATTCTGCAGCCATGGGCGTAAATGTAGTTGAACGAGAAGGGATTAGTTTTAGCCATCCGGCAAAATTTATACTTGTTGGAACGATGAACCCGGAAGAAGGTGACCTGCGCCCCCAGCTCCTCGATCGATTTGCCTTTTCAGTCCATATCACCGGGCTCCTTGATTTAGAGAGTAGAATGCAGATCATGGAAAGACGGATTGAGTTTGAAAGTGATCCTGAAGGATTTCGGAGCTTATGGAGCGGAAGGGAAGAACAATTATCGGATCAGATCGCCCGCGCGATGGAGAAGGTCAATTTCGTTCGCTATAGTCGAAGCGATCTAGCATCCATTGCTGGTCTTACATCATCCATGAAGGTCGATGGACATCGAGCTGATTTAGTGACCCTGCGCGGCGCTCAGGCCCATGCAGCTTTCTTTGGTCGAACGATGATCTCTGATGAGGATATTGTGTTAGCTGCGGAATTGGCCCTGCCGCACAGGATAAAGGCCAGACCTTTCCATGATGTATCGGTGAATGCCTATGACCTACAAGATCAGCTTGCGGAAGTTAAGAAAGATTGGGGTGAAGCCGATACTGGTCAAGAGGTTGACAAAGATCAAGAAGAAATGGTCACAGGTAAAAAAAAAGCTCAGATGACGATAGCACCGAAGGGGCCGAGATAGGCCAAACTGAGGCGGGGCCTCAATCGGTGCCCAGTACGCCTCAAGACGGTCATTGGTGGGAGGGAGGTAAAGATGTCGAGTCTGGCCAGGAATTTGTCGCCAGGCGTCTTGATACCCAACTAGACAAGCTAACCCGTCATTCAGCGGGTCGTCGTTCGCGGACCAGGACAGACCGAAAGCGCGGTCGCTATATTCAAGCTCGAATCCCCCAGGCCGATCGGGTCACAGACCTGGCCTTCGATGCCACTATCAGAGCAGCGGCGCCATATCAAAAGTATCGTGATAAAGCAGATAAAGCCCTCGCATTAAGAAAAAGCGACCTCCGAGAAAAAGTTCGCGTTCGCCGTTCAGCGAATCTTGTTCTTTTTGTTGTCGATGCAAGTTGGAGCATGGCGGTCGCTGAAAGAATGGAGGCAACGAAGGGTGCGATAATGTCTTTACTCACCGATGCTTATCAGCGTCGTGATAGAGTGGGATTGGTAGTTTTTAATAAAAATGACGCAAAAATCGTTCTTCCACCGACAAATTCGGTACAGTTGGCTCAAAAAACTCTGGCGGATATTGCAGTTGGAGGCAAGACCCCATTATCAGCTGGTCTTCTAACCGCTTTAGAGGTTTTTAAAAGGGAAGCTAATGTCCATCCTGACGTAATGCCCTTAATGATCTTACTGACTGATGGTGCTGGGAATGTTAGCTTGACCGACTTACCACCACAGGAAGAAGCACACAGAATAGCCAGACTCCTTCGTGAACTCAGGGTTCGCTCTGTTGTTATTAATATGGAGCATGCGGCTTTTGACCAGGGACTTGCTAAACTCTTGGCTGACAACCTTGGCGCCCCCTGCCATACTTTGAGTGATTTACAGGCCGATTCCCTCTATCTCAAAGTGTTAGAAGAATTGGATTAATTTGACTTTCGTTCTGCTAGTTACTGGCCAAAATGCATCGGCATGATGATATGAACGAAATCATCATCGCCTACAGGTCTAATAACGCCAGGTTCTGTTGACGCAGTCGTCTCCAAAGCTACCTGTGGCGTTCCCATCACTGCTAACACTTGACCCATGTACCGCACGTTAAAGGCGATTTCAATTTCATCCCCTTCAACTGTAGCATCGATCTGGGCGACGTTGTCGCCTGTCTCTGCACTGGTAGCAGATATCGTTGCATAACCGGGCATTAGTTCATTTCCGGGCTCAATTCGGACACGGGCAGTATAGCTCGATTCACGTGCGAATATTTCCGCCATTTTACATGCTTTTGTAAACTCCCCGGCGTTCAATATGGTCCGGGTGGCAAATCTCTGGGGGATAACTGGTTGAAAGTCAGGAAAATTTCCATCGATTAGCTGGGTTACCAGTACGATATTCTCCATGTCGAAAACAACCTGATTGCGTCCTTCCGGCATAGAAATGAAAATCTTTTCAGTCTCATCGTCAACGATTCGGGAAAGCTCATTTAAAGCTCTGGCAGGAATGATGACTTCAATTGGATCTGCCGAAAAATCAGCTAATTTTGTTGATTTGATTGAGAGGCGAAATCCATCCGTCGCCGCCATCGTTATCTTATCGTCTGCTAGCTTGGTTAAGACACCTGTCAGGGTCGGCCGAGCATCATCAGTGGCTGCCGCAAAGGCGACCTGGTCGATCATGTTCTTTAAAACATCGGTCTCAACCTGAAAACGATTATCGGCCGAAGGTTCTGGCACGATGGGGAATTCGGAGGCATCAATTCCCTTCAAATTGGCTTCCGATCGGGCACTTTCTATATGTAATGTATTTGTCTGTTCATCAAGGGTCAAATCAATACGTTCAGGAGAAAGTGCGTTTACCAAATCACTAAATGTCCGCGCAGGAACAGTTATCGCTCCCTCTGTTTCAACTTTTGCCCCTATCCAACAGGTGATAACGATCTCCAGATTGGTGGCAGACAATTTGAGTCTTCCTTCATCAGTCGCCAGGAGAACATTGGCCAACACCGGCAGAGTTGAACGGCTGCTAACCGCCCGTCCAACGATACTCAAGCCCTTAGCTAGATTTTCTTGTAAACAGGATACCTTCATTGGCGCTCTCCTGAAGTTTTGTTGTAATAACCCGCATGTAACTGCTAAAAATAGTATACAAAATCAACGGTCACCTAGCAAGATCTCCTTGCTTA
>BTQB01000143.1:0-6567 GCA_036985655.1 Anaerolineae bacterium
ATCGACTGTCATTGGCTTGCCGGTTGCAGCTATCGCCTCCTCCAGCTTCTCGCGGTACTTACCAATGCTGAGCTTGCTGTAATGGGGGGCCATACAAATAGCTACGACATGATCCACGCCCTCTGAAGCCATCTTGTAAACAACCTCTTGGATGAGTGGTGGCCAGTGCCGCATGCCAACATAAACTGGCAGATCGACCTTTTCTTGTAGCTTTGCTGCCGTTTTGCAGGTAATTTCTAGTAATGGAGATCGACCACCTATTAGACGGTAGCGCTCAATGATATCGTCAATAAATATCTTGGTTGTAGGCCGTCCCCCACGGATATCATCCAGATACGCCGGAATATTCTCTAACTTATCCGGACCACCATAGGCCAATAAAATTACCGCTTTCTTGCTCATAATTTAAGAAGTGTTGATTGTTTGCTTATACCGCATCGTCAAGGTGCACCCGTTCTGGTTCATAAGTGCAAAAAGGTTCCTCGTCCAGGTAATCCATGTTCGTACCAAAGGCTCTGGCCCGGCAGCCGCTGCACACCCGTTTAAACTCACACACGCCACACTTACCGCGTAAGAGATCGGGATCTCTCAGATTCGAAAACAGTTCCGACTCGTGCCAAATATTTTCCAGGCTCTGTTGGCGGATATTGCCCGCTTCCAAGGGTAGATAACCACACGGGAAGATCTCACCTCGATGGCTCACGAAGAGGACCCCTGTTCCCGCCAGGCATCCCTTGGTCATGGCGCTCATGGCGGCTTGGCCGCCCGGGTGTCCCATCTTATGTTGCCTGGTAACCGTACCCTTGCCATCTCCAACGCCCTGGATATTTAAATCGCCTTTATCACTGCCCATTATAGGCTGGCCTGAAGCAGCATGTTTCTGACGGTGCAAACTCTGCGGCCGGGCACGAAATAGTCCATTCCGTCGTTCCTCTGCCTGGCGCTGGCGAGTGATTCGGAAGTAATGAGGGGCGCATGTCGCTTTAAGCTCGATCCCACCTTCCATCTCCGCATCATACATCCAGTTCAAGACATCCTCATATTCCGAGGCTGAAATCTGCTGCTCGTCGGCGATCTCAACTCCGCAGCCAACTGGGACCAATAAAAATAAATGCAGGGCAACCGATCCCAATTCCTTGGCAAATGCCAAAGTCTCATCCATTTGGTGAAGGTTATGCCGGGCGACAGTAGTGTTAATCTGGAAAGGAACGCCAACCTCAGCCAGATGCCCCATTCCCTCAATGGCTTTGTCAAAGGCGCCCTCCCCGCGAAAAATATCGTGCGTCCTTGCGTCGGCGCCATCAAAACTTATGCTGACCCGCCGGATGCCGCTTTCCTTGATGTTTTGAGCAATCTCTGCATCAATTAAAGTCCCATTAGTGGCCAAGGCGACGATCAGGCCTGATCTTGCTGCATGCTGCGCAATATCAAAGATATCAGGCCGGAAAAGCGGTTCTCCACCCGATAAAATGAAAATTGGCTTGGAGAAAGCGGCAATTTGATCGATCAAGTCAAATGCCTCGCTGGTTGTCAAGTCTTGGGGGAGCAGTTGATCGGCCACTGTAATCCGACGACAATGTATACAGGCCAGATTGCAACCAGCCGTGGTCTCCCAAAAAATTAATCTTGGTGGCGGGTAGACAAGATTGTCCAAGGCACATTTCTCCTAGTGGGTTTTAAAGAGTGCAACCAGATAAGCTATCGCGAGGCGACAACAGTTGATGATTAATGTCACCTTAAACGATGGATTATTTCTGAATCCGCCCGTATTTTTGATATGAGAAACGCTAGCAATTGATAGCGAATCTATACAATTCTAACAGCAACGATCTAAATTATATTGCAACTGGGATGATCGTCAATATGATAAACATCATGGTTTTTTGTGATTCTGATCACCTATAAACATATCAGAAACACTATTTGTCATGGGTGAGATGTGATCTATGTCACATTTTAATCGATGGACCGGCTTCTCCCTTGCCCCTAAACCGCATTTAACCGGCCTCTAGGTCGAGAGGAGCAGAAAGGTCATATAAACTTAGATTAACGCCCGTAACTATCCACTCTCCCAGCATCTTGTAATGTCCGTCCAACCAGACTTTAGGGCCGCTGTTCAAGGCCGCATCCTCCAGCCGTTCATTTCGTCTTTGGGGAAACCCGTGTGGATTATTATTGAAAAAATGGGTGATCAACCAGATTCGATCCGCTGTTCCCGAGATTTCATTCACAACATCTTCGAATCCTCCACCAGCGCCGTCAGGATTCCGCGACCTGGACGATGGATCTGGCAGCTCCCTGAAGTCGGTACCTTCTCCAACATAATAGAAAATGGGCAGAAGATCAACTGGATAACCCAGAATGGCATCTTCTGCTTCCACTTCTGCCGCCAGCTGGTTTAAAACCGGGCGCCAGTTCGACCGGCTATAAAGAGGTTCGGTGTAGAGGTTTTTCAGTGATGCGGCCGTGATCAGGACAATTATTCCTACGACTGCCGGGAGGAACCAGGCCCGGTCAATTCGCGCCGCTAATGTTATCAAACCCCAGGCAGCGGCAAGGAGCAGGGCTGGTAAAACATAAATAATATATCGATCAATGTAAAACGATTTCTGGCTTGGAATTGACCAATCGATCGAGATCAAATAAGTAATCAATATGGGCACAAACAGCCAGAACATTAGCAGCCGTGACGCCCAATATTCGCTGCTATCATTTACTTCCCCCCCTCCCTCTCGGGATCTGGCCCAGTAGAAGAAACAAACGCCGACGGCAAAAAGATAAATGATGGGAACAACGTAATAAAGCCAGTAGCCAGGATCGATTGTAGGGCCAACACTAAAGGCGGTGATGGTTAAGAAGGGTTCATACCAATTCGCAAAAGAGATCCAGATCGGGCCCGATTGATATCCCCCGCGCAGGAGAATGACTGCCACCCAGATACCAAATAATAATCCAGCCACCCCTGCAGCAATTATCCACCGGTAAAAAAGCGGCTTGATACGCCTGTAGTGAAAAGCGAAAAAGAAATAATGGGCGGCAAACACGAACAATATGAAATAATGCATGTAAACAGCCACCAGCATGCACACCAAATAGCCGCCCCAATCTTTCCACCTTTTGTGCCGAATTGCCCTGAACAAAAACCAATGGGCCGCCAGGATTAAGGTTGGCGTTATTGCGTACATGCGGGCTTCTTGCGAGTACCATATATGGTAAGGAGATATTGCCAATAAAAAAGCTGCCAAGATACCTACGCTTATTCCGCCTATCAGCCGCCCCACGGCATAGATCAAAGGTATGCTAAGAATGGCCCATATTAACGAAAAATAACGGAGTACAAATTCGCCGCTGCCTAGGCCAGACCACAAACGCATGAACAGGAAATAAAGGGGCATGTGATGTTGGTTGCCCTCAAGAATGAGGTTCATCATTTCCGACAATGATAGCCGGACGCTGGACACGACAGTCGCTATTTCATCGTACCAAAGACTCTGAAAACCCAGATGGTAAATTCGAAGTGCAAACGCCAGGAGAACCAGCAGTAATACGGCATGGCGGGAATAACGTTCTAAATACCGTTCCGAACTCTTGATTTCCATCTGCATTCTCGACTCATCTAACAAACTCCTATATACGTTAGTGGCTCAATTTGGAGTATAGCTCTCCTGTAAGGGGCCCGCTATTGACCAATGATCGACAATTACTGGGAGAACTTGATACAAACAACAGCATTTCCATATCAGGATATTCGTCATTGTTCTAACTGGCGCTTAAAATGGCATCATGCTAAATGAACCACGTTTTATCGGTCAACCAATTGACGTCGATTTTGATCATAAACCGTTGTTGGAGAAGAAACCGGGGTGTCCGGATCGCTTTCTTTGGCAGGGTAAAACCTTTGAAATCACCACCAAACTAAGTGAATGGCACGACTACCGTCGTCGCGGCCGAATGGCTAGAAATATGCAGCCCGCTCATGCTGCTGTTGCCGAGGGGCGTGGTTCTTGGGGTGTCGGCCGAGATTATTTTCGCGTTAAAACCAGCGCCAATCGCATCTTTGAGCTCTATTACGACCGTTCGCCAAAAGATGTCGATAGACGGAAGGGCGCCTGGTTTCTTTTCCGTGAACTTCCTGTGGAAGTAGATTCTCATGAATAGCTTGTTTGGGGCTTTGCGCCAATGTAGAAATGCCAAGTTCAGGAGATCGCTTTAGCTCACAATGACCCACGAGATAACGGCGAGCCAATTAGCCGATTACCGTCGGCGCACGTTCCATTTACGTCAGCGCTCGCGACTAACCTCCATTGAGGAAGCTCTGCACTTTGTAGATGTGCGTGGCTTCATCTTCTTCTGGCCAATTAAAGCCGTCACTATGCCGAGCCTTTGGACTGCCGTCGCCGGAAACCGGGCTGTTGCCGATGCTCATGATGATCCGGGTCACATCACCTGGCGATGGAAAGACGAAATGCTCGATAAAAGAAAATGGTATTATGCGAAGGTGCTCAGGGGTAAATCCACAATTATATCCTTAAATATAAGCCCCTACTTCTACGCTTTAAGCGAAAATTACGGCGATCCAGACCATGATTATTTACAGCTTTATGAGGACGGGCTCTTGTCGAGGGAAGCCAAGGTGATATACGAAGCCCTCTTACGCCATGGGCCTTTGAATACTGTAAGAATGCGGCAGATATGCCAAATGACCGGCAAGGCCAGCAGCAGCCCTTTTGAAAGAGGCCTTGCTTCTCTTCAACGGGATTTCAAGATACTGCCCGTAGGCGTCGCCGAAGCGGGCGCCTGGCGGTACAGCTTCATTTATGATCTGGTGCACCGCTATTACCCGGACCTGCCGGAAAAAGCGCGGCCGATCAAACGTAAAAAGGCGCGGCTGAAGCTGACCTCCCTTTTCTTCTCTTCCGTCGGGGCTGCTGCCTCTGGCGATTTGCGCAAGTTGTTCCAATGGCAGCCGGCTGACATCGATCGCACCCTGCAGCAGATGGTCGAGTCGGGGCAAATTGAGCCTGGTTGTACGGTTGAAGGTTCTGCTGGCGATTACTTTGCCGTCAGGGATCTTCTGGGGGCATGATCTAATAACGAGCCTGGGCCAATAAAAAAACTCGTTCAACCAGGCATCCAGGTGGACTGTCTGAACTTACCCTGCATGTCAAACCAGGTAACTATTAGGAGCTGTTCTCTCTTTCTTTTTTCACGCGCCGCACCAATCGCTAGGCCAATAGCCATCCCTGCTCCCAGAAAAACCGGTATGAAGACAAAGCGGATAAGCTAAGAGACGCCGCTCTGTGCTTTCTTCAAAAATTCCATAGTCCTTTTAATAAGGCCCGTATTTAGCGATTACGCATCCTTTATATCTTAGCAACCGCGTGCTGAAGCAGGTTCATTGGGCCTTCAATTTCTTCGACTAAGAAGCTTAGAACGGGGCTCAATTCATTGTTTTTACTTGACGCTACAGGAGTACATCTCTATAGTATACAATAACTCATAAGACATTGTATACTATAAAAACGAAGATTTGTTGATAAAAGCAGCAATCTACACAAAGGTTAGCGCTGAAGATCAAGCCAAAGAAGCGGCCGGACTCAAGATGCAGCGGGAAGCGTGCCTGGCAATGGCCAAAGCTAAAGGCTGGACGGTGGCGGCCGAATTCAGCGACGGCCCCAGCAGCGCCAAGAGAGATGTCAACCGCACCGGATTAGCAGCGTTTCTCGAAGCTGCCTGTAGTGGTGACATAGGGGCTGTAATTATCCCGTCTCTCGACAGCTTGGGAAGAAGCATCCACCGGGTATTTAAGCTAATAGATTACATTGATGCTTGCGGCGTGATTATCGTGTCCTGTAAAGAGGCCCTGGATACCGAAACTGCGACTGGAAGTTTTGTCCTGCGAACGTTTGCATCGTTGGCGAAGCTTGATCGGGAAGCCTTAGTTGGGACTGCCACCAGGGGCCGTGACGCTCGCGGCCGGTTAGACGGTGAGCGTGGCGGCCAGATGCCCATGGGCTACAAACGAATGTTTGATGAAAAAGGGGTTTCATGTGGCGTCGCCGTCAACGAAGACGGAGCTGAAACTGTGCGTTATGTGTTCGCTTTGAGGTCTAGAGGCAGCAGTCTGCAGGCAATAGCTGATAGGCTAAACGATTTAGGCGTCAAGACAAGCCGGGGTAAACAGTGGCACGCCTCCAGCGTCAAGGTACTGCTTGACAATGAAGGCAAATACCGGGGCGGCCGTCGATGGGAGTCAAGCTGCCGGTGGCCGGCGATACTTGCCTGATGGTATTATTTGGGTGGAACTAGATCTCGAATTTAATTCGCTTTCTGGCCAATGAATCAGTGCCTTTGCTCTTCCCGCGCCTGCAGCGCCAGCAGGCTTATAAATTCATAAACCAGGTTGGCCGCCAGCAGACAGGTTGTTGCCCCTGAATTGTCATATGGCGGAGAGACTTCGACCAGGTCAAAGGCGACAAAATTTATGCCCTGCAGGCCGCGAACCAGATATTGGCTCTCCCATGAAGAGAATCCCCCTACCTCAGGAGTGCCTGTGCCGGGAGCGAA
>BTQB01000144.1:0-6506 GCA_036985655.1 Anaerolineae bacterium
AGAGTTCTTTGGCCAACCCCTTATGATCAAGCGAAGGCGATAGAACAGTTCCTGCGCCAATATCGCTATACTTTAGAGGTGGAACTGCCAGGATCCGAGGAAGATGTGGTTGATTATTTCCTATTCGATTTGCAGAAGGGTTATTGCGATTATTACGCTTCAGCCATGGTCATTATGGCCAGAAGCCTTGGTATTCCAGCCCGGCTAGGAAGCGGCTATCTGGCCCAACCGGCGGATGAACACGGTATTCAGACAATCTATCAAATTAACGCTCATTCCTGGGCGGAGATCTTTTTTGAGGATTATGGTTGGGTGGAGTTTGAACCAACGGCCGCCTTCCCTGCTTCTTCCCCAATTGAAATGGCAGGGGAGTTGGCTATCAGCGGTAATTCGACGGAAGTTATGATTGATCCCCTTCCGCTGCCCCCACAGCAGAAAAAGAGCCTATCGTTGTGGTGGGCGATGGGGGCGCTGATCCTGGTTATTCCCCTGGGCTACTGGCTCCGATACCGGCACCGTTCTTATGGGGACCAGCCGGATGCCATCCAGCAGGCATACGCCCAACTCAGACATGGGGCTGAGAAATTGGGCCAGCCCACGCCACCCAGTCAAACACCGGATGAACTCCGCTCATCCTTAACAACTTACATTAACAATATTAGCGACCAGTGGTATGTAAACCACTTAAATCCTCCGATGCTTTGTGCGGAAATCCAGCGGTTGACAATAGCCTTTGAAGTCAGGCAATATAGCGGTAGAAAACCCTCAATGGAACCTGGCAACAGAGGCTGGCGATTTATTCGGACTCGATTGATCCTGCTTAGGTTGGCCAATTGGTTAAAGAAAGAGAGGCGGCGATGAACTCTTACGTGTCAGAGAAAGTTAAGGATATCCTTCCTCGAATACGAAATTTTATGGAATACGAGGTCTATCCATTGGAGCCCCTTATGGGGGTCACCGAACACGAACAGTTTAACGGGATGCTTAAAGAAACACGGAAAAAGGTTAAGCAAGCTGGGCTATGGGCCGCACACCGCCCACTCTCTGAAGGAGGATTAGGGCTGTCATTAAGCGAGTTCGCCATGGTAAGTGAAGAACTCGGTCGCAGCCCATTAGGCCATTATTTATTCAACAGCCAGGCGCCAGATATCGGCAATATGGAAATTCTCCATTTGTATGGCAGCGAGGATCAGCTGGATCGCTTTTATTATCCGTTGGTGAATGGGGATATTCGCAGCTGTTTCGCGATGACTGAACCAGAGCATGCGGGCTCAAATCCATTATGGATGAGCACCACGGCCATAAAAGATGGCGATGACTACATTATTAATGGCCACAAGTGGTTTGTCTCATCGGCCGATGGGGCAGCTTTTGCAGTGGTTATGGCGGTTACCAATCCGGAGGCAGAAAAAAGGCATCATCGCGCCAGCCAGATTCTGGTCCCGGTTAGGTCCCCCGGTTATATCCATGTAAGGCGAATCCCCATAATGGGACATGCCGGACGCGGTTACTTCAGCCACTCTGAGTTGAGATTTGAAGATTGCCGTGTGCCCCAAAGTAACCGGCTTGGACCAGAGGGTAGTGGATTCGCCATCGCCCAGGAGCGGCTTGGACCAGGACGGATCCACCATTGCATGCGCTGGATTGGCATATGTGAACGCGCTTTCGAGATGATGTGCAGTCGGGCTGTAGCCAGGGAGCTTGCCCCGGGACAGAAGTTAGCTCATCGCCAGGTCATCCAACATTGGATAGCGGAAGGCCGGGCTGAGATTCATGCTGCCCGATTGATGGTCCTGGATGCTGCTGCCAAAATCGATCTTCTCGGTCAGCGGGAAGCTAGAGTGGAAATCTCAATGATAAAATTTTATGTGGCTGGCGTTTTACAGCGGGTTATCGATCGGGCCATCCAGGTTCACGGGGGATTGGGCGTGACGGATGATACACCCCTGGCTCACTGGTACCGGCATGAACGGGCCGCCCGGATATATGATGGCCCCGACGAAGTTCATAAGAATGTCGTTGCCCGCCACGTTTTACGCGATTATGGCTTCGATATCTCAATTTGACCCTGGCGAATTGGCAATAACTTCGCCTGGATGAAGAAATTCTCTATCACCGGAATCAGTGTAATGATGGTAATAAATGATGGATTGGCGAGATAAATCCGCAGAAGTACGACCTGGCGAAGAGCTGGCGGCCGACAGGCTTAAAGCCTACTTGAAATCCCATCTGCCTGACATAGATGGACCACTTTCTGTTCGCCAATTCCCACGTGGTTTTTCCAATTTGACCTATCTGTTAAGAGTTGGCCATCAGGAATTAGTGCTAAGACGACCACCCTTTGGGGCCAGGATCAAATCCGCCCATGACATGGGTCGAGAATATAGGATATTATCAAGTTTGGTTATCACTTATCAAAAGGTGCCCCGGCCGCTCCTTTTTTGCGACGATGAATCCGTGCTGGGAGCGCCTTTTTACATCATGACTCGTCTTAATGGCATCATCCTAAGACCACAAATGCCGGAGGAGATGAATCCGCCGCCTGAATTGATGGGCCGGATAGCCGATTCCTTCATCAGCAACCTGGTGGAGTTACATGGCGTCGATTACCAGGTGGCCGGCCTGGGGGATCTAGGTAAACCAGAGGGATATGTTCAGCGTCAAATAGAGGGTTGGGCCCGACGCTATCAAAATGCCCATACTGACGAGATCCCTGAGATGGAGCGGGCGGCGGGCTGGTTGGCTGAAAACATGCCGGTAGAGTCAGGCGCCGCCTTGATCCACAATGACTACAAGTATGACAACATCGTGCTGGATCCGGCCGATTGGACCAAAATTATTGGTGTTCTAGATTGGGAGATGGCCACCATCGGCGATCCGCGAATGGATTTGGGAACCACCCTTGGCTACTGGGTTCAGCCGGATGATCCCGAGGAAATTCAGGCCCTTCAGTTCAGCCCCACCACCCTGCCCGGTAATCCAACGCGCCAGGAGTTGGTTAACCGCTATGAGAGTCTAAGCGGCCGTCAGGTTGATAACATCGTTTTCTATTACGTTTATGGCTTATTTAAGCTGGCGGTGATCGTCCAACAAATATATGCCCGCTACAAAAAAGGCCACACCAAGGACCCTAGATTCGCCAATTTAATTCATGCGGTTAAAGCTTGCGGCCGGATGGCCGTCCAGGCCGTAGACAATAACCGAATTGACGGCCTAATAGGTTAATGGTTCGCCATCGGGGCCTACTCTTAGACCTTCCAGCTGTTGGCTAAACGTGCCTAAGTGTGGTTCCATGCGTTGACAAATTGGACCAATTACCTATATAATGTTATTTGTGGACACAATTGTGGCCTCTTTCGTGTCTATTTTGCGAGGAATATCATGATTAAGATTGGAGTTCGAGAGTTAAAAAACCAGCTAAGCCAGATCTTGCTCAAGGTGCGAGATGAGGGTGAAGTTGTGGAGATCACCTATTATGGCCAAAGGATAGCCCACCTTGTGCCAGTATCTGCCGTTCCCCAAGCCGATGATGATCTAGGGGGAATTCTATCAGACCTGGATAGTTTAGCCGCCGAAATCGGGGCTGCCTGGGAAGGGGACAGCACCGCCCTTGAGGCGGTCCATGAAGTTCGACGGGAGCTATGAGCTGCGTCGTCGATGCCAGCGTTATAGTGAGTTATCTTCATTCGGGTGATTCGAATCACGGCGCCAGCAGAAACTGGTTGCACAGACAGGTCGAGGGCGGTCAGCTGCTGGCAGCCCCAATATTGCTCATTATTGAGGTTAGCGCTGCTGTAGCCCGCCGGACAAGGAGCTCGGCACTTGGACATCAAGCAATTAACAATCTTCAAAGGTTACCGATGCTGCGCCTTGTAGCTATTGATCATCGTTTAGGTCTGTCAGCCAGCAAATTGGGAGCAGATTTGTACCTTAGAGGGGCTGACGCTGTTTATGTTGCCCTGGCTCTTCAGCTCTCGCTTCCTCTCGTGAGTTGGGACAAAGAGCAGTTAGAACGCGCGAGCAGAGCAATTAATGTACAAAAACCGTAATGATCTACACCTCTTACCCAGTAAAATGCTTAAACATCCTTCAGGGTGAGCAGGAGAAAATCGTTAGAAGAAAGAGTATATTAAGAAGATCTGCGATATGTGAGACCGATTCGGTCAATTTATCACTACTTAAATTCGGGAGGATAGATGATGTTGACCCGCAGCTTAGGCAAGAGCGGTCTTGAAGTTAGCGCCTTAGGTCTGGGCTGTTGGGCCATCGGCGGCCCATGGACCTGGGCCCAACCGGGCCGCGACCCGTATCCGGCAGGCTGGGGAAAGATTGATGACAAAGAGTCAATTAAAGCGATCCATGCCGGCCTCGATGCGGGTATTTATTTCTTTGACACGGCCGCTAATTATGGGGCCGGTCATAGTGAAGTGGTGCTTGGGCAGGCACTCAAGGGACGGCGCGATAAGGTAGTCATCGCCACCAAGTTCGGCCATATTGTCAACGAAAAGGAGAATTTCGTTTACGGCGATAACGACTTGATCCTGGAAAACGTGAGCCTGGACGTTGAAAACAGCCTTCGCCGTTTGAACACCGATTACATTGACATCTACCAGCTCCATGAGGGCGGCTACGATCCAGAACTGGCCCTAGAACTGCGGGATATACTGGAAGACCTGGTCAAGAGTGGAAAAATTCGCTGGTATGGCTGGAGCACGGACCTGGTTGACCGGGCCGAGATCTTTGCTGAAGGCCCCCACTGCACTTCTATTCAGTTCCGGCTGAACGCCCTTTTTGACAATCCCGAGATGCGCCAGCTCTGCGCTCGCCATAATCTAGCCGGCATAAACAAGGATCCCTTGAACAAGGGCATATTAACCGGCAAATATTCGACAAGATCGCGTTTTCCGGATGACGATATTCGCTCCAGAGCTGACTTCAATGAGGAACGTTTTGTTAAGCGCTTTAAGGCCCTCGAAGCTCTGCGCGATGTGTTCTGCTCTGACGGCCGGACCATGGCCCAGGGCGCACTTGCTTACATCTGGGCGCTTGATGATCGCATGGTCCCCATCCCCGGTTTCAAGTCGGTTAAACAAGTTGAGGACAATGCCGGGGCCATGGCCTTTGGTCCACTGAGCAGTGATCAAGTTAGGCAAGTTCAGGAGATCGTCGCAGAATGACATCAAACTGTTGAAGAAGTAATAAAGACTGTAATAACCCCCGAAAGTAGAAGGAGAGATTATCAAAGTTGGTAATACTCTTACGTGCTATCCAATGGACTTCGTACAGCTTTCGGGCCGCGATTAAGGACATGCGTGTATATCATTGTAGTCTTGATGTTTTTGTGCCCAAGTAATTCTTGTACAGTTCGAATGTCATACCCCGCTTCGAGTAAGTGGGTAGCAAAACTATGCCGAAAAGTATGCGGGGTAACTCGTTTGTTGATTTTGGCAGTCGAAGGGCTAATATGGTGACGACGCATAATCCCATCATCCCAACTTGCAGAGATGCGCTTTGATGGAAAGACATATTGCCAAATCCATTCCCGCTCTGCATGAGGGTATTTGCGCGAGGGCGTTAGGCAAAAAGACTCGCCCATAGCCATTTTGTAAATCATCCTGATGTAAATCTTTTACGTTGGCAAGATGTTGTTTCACACGTCCGACAACGATTTCTGGCAGCATTGTGATGCGATCTTGTGCTCCTTTGCCATCACGAACAAGTATTTGACGTTGTTCAAAGTCTATGCTTTAAACCCGCAAACGAACAACTTCAGCGACGCGTAAACCACTGCCATAAAGTAATTGAGTGATAATGTGATACTCACCAGCCAGGCGACTAAGAACTTGCTGCACTTCACCTTTGGTAAGAACAACGGGGAGGCGTTTCGGTTTATTGGCTCCAATGAACCGAAAACTAGTTGCCATGGGGATATTTAATACTTCTTTGTATAGAAAGAGGATTGCGCTTAATGCTTGATTTTGAGTCGATGCGGCAACCTGGCGATCGGTAGCCAAATGCGTCAGATATTTTTCCACTTCCGCGACGCCCATATCTTTGGGATGTGTTTTATTATGAAAGAGGATATAGCACCGGATCCAATTGATATAAGCTTGTTCGGTTTTGCGGGAGTACTGTTTACGCCGAATGCTGTCGCTGACTTGTTCTAGTAGTTTTTTCGGTTTTGGATCCATTTTTTCTGCCTATAGCTACTTATCACGCATTTTTGCTGCATAAAATCTATATAGGGATATTACACAAGATATTTAGTGGATAATGTGCCTGGAGCGGGTTTTATCATCAAAAAACTTCGTTTTCCGTGTATAATCACCCAGAGAAGGTTTTTATCCAATCAGTATCTCGCTCAACAACCCGTTAGGCGTCTGGTTTACCGGCTCTTATTCAGGACAATCATGAAGATTACTATTACAAAAGGTAGCTCATACTGGAGACGCTCGGACTTCCGCGTCATCGAAGACAATGGAGCTCGTTTCGTCATTGGAACGCGG
>BTQB01000145.1:0-6491 GCA_036985655.1 Anaerolineae bacterium
CCGCCATTGTTTATCCCCGCGCAGGCGCAGGCAGAGCCTGCCCTCACAATGGTAGAGGAATGACAACATCTCTGGCGGCAGGTTTTCTGCAAACATAGTGTCAACTGTTAACCACGTGTAATTGGTAAAAACACCCGTCCATCAACGATCATCATCCTATGTTGATCAACACCGGTTAACACGTTTTTACCATCCTCATTCTTCCCCCTGCCAACCGCCTTATTGATAATGGGGTTTTCTTCACCCGGTTTATGAAGGGAAACGACATACCGGCAGCGAAACAGCCAAAATTCGCCGACATTCAACTTGTCATCAGCGTTGTTGTCGCCACTGATCAACTTTACAGAACTACATTTATCGTCAATCACTTCTACATTGTTGGCGGCCGATCGATCATCGTTCTCAAATACAGCAATGAAGAAAAAGGTGGCCTCTTCACCGTGTTCACCGAGATCGGGGCCAAATTTACTTATGAATAACCTGCCTCTTGTATGGACAAAGCTTATCTCGTGTTGATCTTTAGCAGGCTGTAGGTGATCTCCATCAAAATTATTGCCCTCCAAAGTCACCTCATTGCTCCATGGCTTCTCTTCATCTTCAACATGATCTGGAACTGTGGTTTGACAACTGTATGTCCATGTTTCATTAACATCTAGCCGTCCGTCCCCGTCGCTGTCTCCCCCCGGTAAACTTATGCCGCTGCATTTGTCATCTCCAACGGCGACGCTTGTTGCCGGAGCGCCATCCTGGCTGTTGTAGGTTGCGGAGTAATCAAAGGTGACAGATTCTCCATGAGCGGCCGAAACTGGTCCATCCTTCTTAATATTCAATAGGCCCTTATCATGAACCAGTGGAACAACTGTGATCTTCGTGGCGCTCTCAATCACAAAGTCATCTGCGTCCTTACCACTAACCATGGCGGTGCTGACCGTACCTGTTATTACCGTTTCATCATCCACATGGACGCCGATGACCGCAGTACAACTGTACTGCCAGATTTCACCAACATCTAAAAGACCGTCCACATTTACATCACCGGTTGGTCCAATTACCGGTTCACAGCCATCATCTTCAAGAACGATGTCCTTTGCCGGTGAATCATCTCGACTTGTGTACGTAACGGCGTATGAATACTCAATATCGCCGCCATGGACGGCCTCCGTGACGCTGGCTGTGACACTGAGGTTTAGTTGGCCAAAAATTGGTAGGGGCATACGGAGCAGTTTCTGGCTGCTCTGATCAGTCACATATAGTTCACTTCCCCTTTCTGCCAGGCCATATGGCTCGGCCGCTATCTCGTATATCCACCATCCATCTTGGGCATAGCTTGGTGTCAAAGTCACCGGTACTGTCCAGGTCAGGATCTCAGTCCGGGTCACTGCTTTTGCACTATTTAGATATTCTAACGAATCGCAGACGGGTGTAATTATCGCCGAATTAGTGATTAGAGTGGCGGTAAAATATTCGGCCGCCTTCGGATCTAGCGCCCCAATTGTTCCGGATGTGTTACTCGTAAATTCCGTATACCATATCCAATCACTCTCCTTAAGCACCATTTGTGGTTCGGCGCCTAGAGGAAGCGTGTAAAAGGTAAGCTGATCGGTCGATGAATCTAAGAATCCTAATCCGCCGAGTTGCTGATCGGCCCACCATAGATTTCCACCCCCATCAGGGATCAGGCCGTTCGGGCCAATATCCAATTCATCAGGCAGATCCCACCAGGTCGCCAGGGTTTGTGTTACGGATTCTGTTAGTCGGTAAATTCTATCTTCCACCCTGTTGCCCAACCACAATTCACCATCTTCATAGACCACGTAATGGCTGTTCGTTGAAGGAGGCAGTGTGTACGTACACAGCTGGCTGGAGACAACGTCAAAATTGAAAAGCTTAGATT
Organism: Anaerolineae bacterium; assembly: GCA_036985655.1. Taxonomy (GTDB): domain Bacteria; phylum Chloroflexota; class Anaerolineae; order Promineifilales; family Promineifilaceae; genus UBA11865. The sequence continues at coordinate 1,895 of BTQB01000145.1, forward strand.
CAGCGCCGGTCCATCCGGTCAGCCACAATTTATCCTGATTATCAATCGCCAAACCCCAAATTTTTTGACCATCAGGTAGTTGCCAGGTAGTAATGACTTGAGTTGGCGTCGAGATGCGGCCGAATTTACTCCCTTTGTCCGACCACCAGATGTACCCTTGGCTGTCACTTTTAGCATCCTGGACATTGGTGATGTTCTGATAAACAGTGAAGTTATCAGCTGCCATTTCTTGCCATATTTCGTCTGCTCCTGGATGGCTTATAAAGAGCCGTCCATCCTTCGAGCTGCTAATCTCCCATACGCTTGATCCAGGAGATAGCTGAGCTTCCTGCAGGTTTAAAGTATTGGCCACAGCAATGAAGGCCGCCAGCATGGCCGAGGCTAGCGCAATCGAAAGTAGTATTGCTTTAACTCGAAATGGACCCATGATTGCCCCCTGAGAGTTTGAAATTAGATTGTATTACAAATGGGAAAAATGAGCCTGTTATCTGCGTGCTAAATATCCATTAATACCTAAGCTGTTGTTGATGATTTAGAGCAGTTCCCTGGCCTGTTTATCGTGACGGAACTCCCCAAGCTGCTGGGGGATCAAAGCCCAGCATTCAGTGAACGAAAGTGGAACTCTCGGGGTTGAGGATTAGGAAAAGATGGCATCAAGACTCCTTTGCTAACAATCCATCCTAGTCGTCTGGTTTGTGTGTGTTTTGGAGTCAACTCCCAATTTACTATTTTCACTATCTACCACTACACAAAATCCCTCGCAGGGTATTATGCTGTGCTGCGCAGTGGTCCTACCCGCCACGGTAAATAGTTAGATGCAATCTTTTCCTATAAATAAAATCCTCTCTGGTAAGGAGATTTCTCCCAATGAACCCCAACGGTCAACATGAAACCGTACTGAGGTACTAGAAATCCATCAATACAGAGAGAAAGTAAGTTCGATTCGTACAGATTTTTAGAAATTGGATGATTGATCAAAGAAGGTCTCGAGAAATGGCTAATGCAGCAACTATTTTTTGTTTAGAATTAGAAAGAGATCACTTCCCTTATAAAGTAATCCCAGGTCATTGGTCACCCGGACAGGCCTAAATAAGGAAAAGTGAAGGGAAATGTGAATGAGTTACAGAAAAGCTAAGGATATGGATCCTTATCTTTATCATCGCTCGGGGGGTTCGTATCGCCAGAATTGTCATTTCCAGGACTCGGCGGATAGGGCGTGCTATTATCCGGCGTATTCGTGGCTGTTGGCGGTACCGGTGTGGCTGTTGGCGGCACAGGCGTTGACGTCGGCGGCACAGGCGTCGATGTCGGTGGCACGGGCGTCGATGTTGGTGGTACGGGCGTTGGCGGCACCGGCGTTGGCGGCGCCAGGGTTGCCGTTGGTGGCGCCAGGGTTGCCGTTGGTGGCACGGCCGTATCAGCAGGCGTACTTGTCGCCGAAGCGGTTGGTGTTGGTGACGGTGTGTTTGTCTCGCTTGGTTCGGCCGAGACTGTCACCGTCGGTGTCGGCGATGGAGTCGGGGAATTGGTCGACGACGGGTAAGATTCATATGGGTCTGGAGTGGGTGTGTCTGGTAGGCCAGCGGGCGTTGCCAATGCCTGCTCCCCCTCCCCATTCGGTGTTTCGGTTGGCGATGGCAAAGCAGTGGCAGTAGCTGGCACATCTCCAAATTGAACAAAAGTGCTCTCACCAGCGACCAATTGCACCGTTTGACCACCGCCAGAGACCGCAACGATGCCTTCATCAACCCAAACAGCAGTATTACCTTGCTGATCTACCTCAACCGTGAACATCGTGCCCACGACGGTAACCAAAGCTGAAGGCGTCCGCACCTCGAAGTGCGAATCGTCCCCCAGAAGCTCGTTAACATGGTGTTGGGTGCGGCCAATGCTTTGAGCGAGGATGGTAACTTGATTCCTGCCGTTCCGGGCAGCGCTCATTTCCACGATATGTATTTCTGAGTTTGCTTCTACAATTGTTTTACTGCCATCGCCATAAGTGAGAACAACTGTGGAATTGTCCTCTGTACGAATGGTGTCTCCAGCACTGAATGTCGAACCTTCCTCTACCGCTTGCCAAACATCGCCGCCCGCAGAGCGGACCATCACTGTACCCACGGCTGCTGTGGCGGTCGCATCTTGATAGACAGTTCGGCCGCCGATTGAAAATGCGACGAAGAAGACTATTAATACAAGCGCAGCCGCCGCACCCCAGGCAAGCTGAGGCCGGAGAGTGAAAAGAGCAATAACTTTATCTAATAGTGATGGTTGAGCATCGGCCGGTTTGAATTTATTTTTAAATGCACTGATCAACTTTATATTCAGGCTGGCTGATGGCGCGACCCATTCATCTGTGCGCATAAGTGAGAATGTCCCCTCGAGCCATGACAGATCCGATACACAGCTCTTGCAATTTCCGGATAGATGTTCTTCTACTTGCATAGAAGTTACTTCATCTAGTCTGCCGTCTATGTAATCGGTCAGCTTCTCAAAGGAGATATGGGACATCTCGTCACCACGGTTGGTCATTAATTTTCATCCTAGCTCAAATAAACAGAGCGAATGAACCTCGTCCTGATACACCTGTTTAGATTTAAGAAGAGTTGTCATAAATCTTCCGAAGTTTTTTAAGGCATCGAACTCGTAATGGACCAATCGATCCTATGGGTATATCCAGTATCTGAGCGACATCAGCATATGATGGTTGATCGGAATCATAGTACAAATGGTATAGAAGTTTTTGACAGCGAGCGTCCAGCTCATCCATAGCAGAACGAAGGTTTTCATGGCTTTCAAAGGCCGCGACTTCCTCTTCCGGGCTTGGCACATCGCTGCTTTTATCGAATAGAAGCTGATCGGATTCGGCTGAAACAGTGCGCTTGTAGTCTACTCCCCGCCTTCTTTCCCAGCATTCTCGCCGGGCGGTCGTCACTAACCACGCCGAAACCCGATCAGGCTGCCGTAGGTTATCTAAATTCTTCAATAACGCCAACCAAACCGATTGGTACACATCGTTAATTTCAGTCTGGGTTAGTCCATACCGAGATGGGACAGTGTATACGAGCCGTTCATACCGGGAAATCAACGTCTCCCAGGCAAACTGATCGCCCTTACGACAGGCCTTAATTAGCTTCGTGTCAGAGTGCTCGGTGTACCCAGTCATCAACAATGTTGGATCATTGTGGCTATCAAGTAACTGCCACTGTATTTCTTTCTCTAAATTACGCTATTCAGCCACGAATTCAGTATTGGCATCCTAAATCAATATCTAAACCTCGTTTAGACCAGCAATAATTTATCACAATGGTGAACATTGATTGTGGTGCTCCCCAAATATATATTAAACTGGACGGACAGCTTGCTTCATCACGCAGATGCCCTGCACCACTTCTCTTTGAAGCTGCTAATATGGCTCGATGACCTCTATAATCTGAAAAATACTATCAGTTATACTTCCTATCAAATGTCACTATTGGATAATACTTTCAATTATCCGTGACAGCGCCTACTTCAGCAAGAGGTACTCAAGGGGGGGGTCTTTGGCAAATCGCAATTAATACATCTGGTAACAGGCATAGCAGATTTTTCAGGGACTATTGTCAGTGAGATTGATATTTAATTTTGAAGATTGGCTCTACTGAAATAACTCAGATAACGTCAATATTACAGGTTTTTCTTTAGAGTAATTTTGCGCCTTGGCGTCTTTGCGCGAGCTTTTTTCAGCAGACTCAAGATTTGCTATTATGATTCGTTCTGGTTATTGCTCCCTGTATCAACTTCAGCGAAATCAGCCACTTCAAATGAGTCGCCAGGATTTACAATCTGCACCACAACATCCGGGGCAACCTCTGCTGCCCGCCTGGCAAATTCTATAGGGGGGGAGCTGAGGAATTTCGGTTGAAACCAGTCCAAGATCATTGGACAGTATGTGCCCCAGTGTATGGGTACGGCCATCTTCGGCTTGAGGTGGGTCAAAGATTCGGCCGCCCGATCAGGATCCATGTGTCCCTTGCCCAGATTCGGTCCCCATCCCCAAACTGGAATCAGGGCTACTTCTATATCATCACCAATATCGACCATCTCAGGGAAAATGTCTGTATCCCCCGCGAAATAGATCTCGGATGTTCCATCGATAATAAAACCAAGGGGCTGTATAGAGGTCGACCAGGGCATCCGACGGCCTTTATGAACTGCGTGGGTTGCTAGGATCTTAACGCCATTGATGTCAATTGACTCCCCCGCCTTGATCGCTTCAACCTGCTGAAATCGCCTCATTTTAAGAAATGCCTCCCCACCCTCTGGCACGATTATTCTCGTGTCCCGGCCGATAACATTCAATGATGCGAGATCGAGATGATCGCCATGAAGATGCGATATAAGCACCGCGTCGACCTCTAATAGTGATCGCTCTGGGGGGGGCACTTGTCGCCGGAGATGGCCTATAAAGTTGCCCAGAAGCGGGTCTGTTAATAAACGCACGCCATCCATTTCAATATGAATCGTTGAGTGGCCAACGAAAGTGATTTTAGCTTTTGTCGTCATTTGACTACTGTTGCAGTTATAATATGTGAAGTGTAACTTTCCTGAAAATTCGATC
>BTQB01000146.1:0-6463 GCA_036985655.1 Anaerolineae bacterium
GACCAGAAAGTGGACCCATCTGGCCAGGCAGACCGGTGGGAGAGCAGGTGGTGCCGCTGGCGGCGGCGCCACTAGTGGCGTGGGCCTGAGAGGGCCAGGCGAGACACAGATTGAGGTTGACCGGAGAGAAATCGGCCGAAGAATATCTACCTTAAAACGCGAACTAGAGACAGTTCGGGAACACCGCGGCCGCCATAGGACCAAGCGAAAACAAACGGAACTGCAGGTCATCGCTATCGTTGGCTATACAAATTCCGGCAAATCGACACTCTTGAACCAGCTTAGCGATGCAGATGTCTACTCGGCTGATATGTTATTTGCCACCCTGGATCCGACCACCAGACGAGTGAGAATGCCCGGCGGCCGGGAAGTTCTCTTTACCGATACCGTTGGCTTTATCCAGAAGCTGCCACCCGATATCGTGGCGGCATTTCGTGCGACCCTGGAGGAGATAACCGAGGCGGACTTGCTGCTGCATGTGGTCGATGCTACCCATCCTCAAGCCCTGGCTCAAATGGAATCTGTAAGAGATATCCTGGCTGAATTGGAGGTAGACCACCTGCCTACCATAGTTGCCCTTAACAAGATCGACCTGATTGATGATGGCGATGATCCTATTGGAAGATTGGCTACGACCGAAGTAGCCGTTCCAATTTCAGCCCTCCGCGGACTTGGCATTGACATGTTGTTAACAGCAATTGAGGCTTGCATGGAGCAGACTTTTGAAGCGATATCAGTGCTGTTACCCTATGATCAAGGGGGATTACTATCCCTCTTTCATAAGAGAGGCCAGGTTAACAGCGAGGAGCATACAGGAGAAGGCGTTTTCGTTAAAGGAAGGGTTCCCCAAAGATTGCTCCCTTACTTTAATAAATTCCAAATTGAAGGGCGTTAAGGTGTCGCTCTTCATTAGATTCAGCATCAATCTCCTTGATTAAACCCAATAATGCTATCCTCAGGTAAAAAAAAGAATGACGGTAACCATTAGTGATTTAGCTGACCAGACTGCGGTTAAGAGATGCTTGCGCTCATTTCAAGCTGATGTTGAAGAAATAGTTCAATTGGCTATTGATATTCAACAAATTCCGGCCCCAACATTTGCGGAGAGAGCCAGGGCTGATTACGTTGAAAAGGTTTTTCAAAAGATTCCGCTTTCTAAAGTTTATCAAGACTCTTTACATAATGTATATGGCTGTCTCCTTGGGAATGAAACATCAGCTCCAGTTGTCGTTTCAGCTCATCTAGATACAGTCTTTCCAGCGGATACCGACCTGAAGGTCAGAGCCGAAAACAGACATGGTTCAAAAAACAATCGAATTTATGGACCTGGCATCGCTGATAATGCCCTCGGAGTCGCCGGCCTCATTGCTTTAGCTCAGGCCCTGACGAAATTTAAGTTAAGTACAGCGGCCGATATCTGGTTTGTTGCCAATGTGGGTGAAGAAGGCCTTGGGGATCTTAATGGAATGCGCATGGTTGTCGATCGTTTTGGCGAAGCTCGTTCCTATCTGGCTGTCGAGGGGGGATCTTACGGCAATATATTTAATCGAGCCATTGGGGTTAGACGATTCAAGATCGATGTTTCAACACCGGGAGGTCATTCATGGGGTGATTTCGGAACCCCAAGCGCTGTTCATATCCTGGGCAGGATAATAGCTGATATTGATAAGATGCCTGTACCGGTTGATCCTAAGAGCAGCATCAATATTGGTGTTATCGAGGGTGGTACTTCGGTGAATACCATCGCTGCCTCAGCTTCCTGCCTGTTGGATCTGCGCTCACTCGACAAAGAAAAAGTAGAATCATTATCATCCTCGATAAGGCAAATGATAGTTCAATATGACAATGAACCCTCAATAAAAGTATCTATTACAAAGATTGGGGAACGTCCGTCTGGTTATATTGATAGAGACTCAATCCCTGTAAGTTGGGCTGCCGAAGCATTACGCTATGTTGGCTGTAAGGAGATTTCTTTTTTGGGCGGCAGCACTGATGCAAATATTCCGATCAGTCGGGGATATCCAGCGGTTTGCATTGGACTGGCAAACGCAGGTAATACCCATCGATTAGACGAATTCCTGGAACCAATGAATTTAGCCAGGGGTTTAAGCCAGCTGCTGTTACTGACCTTGGCCGCAGCTGGATATTGAAGGATTCAACATGACCTAGATCTCGCTGATAAAGAACGAAAATCGATCAAACTAACAGTTTGATCTACAGAAGAACTCGCCTAGGTTGAATGAAAATCCGTAGTGCAAACTGTCGGTTTGCGGATCAAACTAACAGTTCAAGTTATAGAGGAGAGTCCATGAATTTTGAATTGAATGACGAACAGAGAATGTTTAGGGAGATGGTCCATGATTTTGTTGCCAATGAGCTTAAACCCGGCGCCCGGGAGACGGATGAAAGTGGGCAATTTAATTGGCATGCGGTCAAAAAGATGGGCCCACTTGGTCTGCTGGGTCTCGAGGTACCTGAGAAGTATGGCGGCGCTGAAGTTGATGGAATAAGCGCAGCTATTGCTATCGAGGAAATGGGTTGGGGATGTGGATCGACCGCGCTGGCCATCTCAGCCCACAACGGTCTCGCCTTAGGGCCAATTGTGCGTTTTGGAACTGAGGAACAGAAAACAAATTGGCTTCCATCCCTGGTGTCTGGGAAAGGCAAGTTGGCTTGCCTGGCCCTCACCGAACCTGGAGCAGGCTCTGATCTACAAGGCGGCGTAACTACCGCGGCCGTAAAAGAAGGCGATTCCTGGTTTATTGATGGCAGCAAGATGTGGATGACCAACGCCTCGATATCTGATGTTATGGTGGTTCTTTGCCGGACAGATCGTGGAGGCGGCAGCCAAAGCCTGAGCCAGATAATCATTCCAAGTGATACACCTGGTATTAGTATAGGTCCACCGGAGAAGAAGATGGGTCTAAAGGGGTCGCCAACCCATGCTGTCACCTTCGAGGAAGTTCAGGTACCGCTGGATAATTTGCTGGGTTCCGAAGGTCGAGGCCTTCATCAAACGCTGGCAACCTTGGACAGCGGCCGGGTCGGCATTGGCGCTCTTGCTGTGGGACTGGCCCAAGCAGCGTATGAGGAAGCTGTTGCTTATGCCAAAGAGCGAGAGACCTTTGGTCGACCGATTGCCCAGCACCAGGCCATACAGTGGATGCTTGCAGATGCGGCCACGGAAATTCAAGCTGCTCGTTGGATGGTCTACTGGGCCGCCTGGCTAAAAAATCTCGGAAAACCTTATACCAAGGCAGCAGCTATGGCCAAGTTGTTTGCTACTGAGATGAGCGAACGCGTTTGTCGAAATGCGATCCAAATCCATGGCGGTTATGGTTACAGCAGCGAATACCCTGTCGAAAGGCTCTATCGGGACACCCGGCTGATGACAATTGGTGAAGGAACAAGCGAGATCCAACGCCTGGTAATCGCCCGGCACATTCTAAACGAAGCTTAGCTGTCCGATTTAACCAAATCCGGCCGCAATCTGAGAACGCTCTTTTGCTCTGGCTCCCCAGTGGAACTGGAACTAGACATATTGAAATAATCGCCACTAAACCAGGGGAGGATAAGATCCCCATAATGGGCGCTTCCAAGCTGACCGGATTGGCCAGGAACTAAGATCGCCTTAGATTGGGAAAGGTCGCCAAGATCGATCAGGTGCCTTTGGGATGGGGATACTGAGCTACTGTGGAAGGGACCGCCGGGGACTATCGCGTTTTGAAAGACAGTATCACTATCGCCTCCAACTGGAAAAGGTCCATGACCAAAAGCCCGGCCGAGGGTGGGTTGTAATGAGAATAAATGGTCAAAGTTGAGATAATGGAGGCGCCCCCAGTGCCAGGCACTCTGATTGTTTCCCAACAGCCGCTCAAGTTCTTCCTTTGCAGCTGCCAGTGATTGGACAATTAATTCTTCCCTCGACGATCCGGTTAACTCACACAGCTTCTCCGGTTCACAAAGCAACCTCAATAAAGTGCTGGTCCAATGACCTGCCAGCTCATTTATTGGAACAAGGAGAGGGTGGGGGCCAACCCCGAGAAATTGTTCAACTAAGTCGCTTCCAAGCAGAGGTTTTAAGATTCTCTGGGACAAAATAGCAAAGACCACCTGATAGACTGTTCCACCAATGCTTTCAGCGCTTAAACTACCGTCCCAATCAACCAGGAGTTGGGCCATTTGCAGCGCAGAATCATCCTTAATATCAATATCCTCTACCTGTCGGGCAAATTGAACTCCCGGTATCGAATAACAATCCATTTGCATTTCCCGGCAGAATTGGAGTGAAATTAATTTGCGTCCGAGAATCATCTGCTCTATCCGGGCAGCACGATAGCCATTGCGCCAGGAAGAGCCCAAATAGAACGGATAATCATCCCCAATAATTTTATTATTTGCCGATACGATGTAGCCTGATTTTGGATTGAAAGCATGGGGCATCTGGTCGAAAGGGACATAGTCCTCCCATTCATATTCACCTGACCAACCTGGGGAAGGTACGAGACCCTGTCCTTTAGACCTGATTGGCACTTTGCCGCTCATGTAGTAGCCAATATTTCCAGCTGTGTCTGCGTAAAGTAGATTTAACGATGGCGCTTGAATCTGTCTGACGGCGTCGACAAAATCCTGCCAATCTTGAGCAATATTAATTTGGGCGAATCCATTAATAGATAGTTCGAATTTCAATGCATAGCTGCTCAGAGTTATTACCTGGCTGTCTGTTGGGATCACAGAACTTACTACTGGACCATGGTGGGTCGACAACACTCGTTCAAGGAAAGGATCGCTGCCTTTAATTTGGATTATTTCCTCAGAGATGGCTACAGGCAGCCACTTTTCTTTAAATTTATATTGATAGGATTTGTCTGTTTGCGGCCCATTATTTACCGTGCGAAATTTCTCTACAAAAAGATCCTCTGTATCTGCCAGAGTTAATGTCGCACCCCAGGCAATATTCTGATTGTGGCCGATTAAGACATGAGGCAAACCTGGCTGGGAAACACCGAAAACCTGCAATCCCGGGTCTTCACTATCAACCTGTTCTGATATAAGACGGTTGAAGTACCAGAGAGATGGGGTTGGAATGGGCAAATGCATGTCATTGCATAGAATTGGGTGGCCTGTGGTAGACCGGACACTGGCAATTACCCAGCCATTGCTTCCCCGTCCTGACCCTTCGAGTCCTCGATTGAGAAAAGGGCTATCATCACTCCGAATCATGGAATCGGGCTCCAGCTTTTGATACTCGATTCCGCCCGGGAGGGTCACAGGGTTTCGCTCTGGATAGTTTGGTTCAAGCTGTGCCGCTAATTCCTGGCCAAGAGCCTCAACCAAGCGGGCGCGAACAATTTCGGCCGCCCAACCACTGGAAAGAGTCCAGGCGAGAAGCTGTCCATAGGATACCGAATCCAACACGTCCCAGCGTTCGGGTCTGTAGCCAAGTAAAGAAAACTCCAGGGGTAGATTTGGTTGATTGGCCAGAAAAGCGTTTATCCCGGCGCTATAAGCCTCGAGATCACTCTGGACCGCGCTGCTGCTCCTCTGCCATATCCGATTGGCGCGGCGCCTGAATCCAAGAGTTCGGGTTAATCGGTCGGTTTCAAGAGCTTCTTGTCCCAGAATCTCCGCTAATCGGCCGCTGGCTGCCCGTCGATTAATATCCATCTGCCACAGCCGGTCCTGGGCATGGACAAAACCTTGGGCGAAAAAGAGATCCCGCCGTTCAGCGCTGTAAATAGATGGCACCCCCCAGCGATCGCGCTCGACGATGACCTCTTTCTCCAGACCCTTAGCAAAGATGATGCCATTAACCTGGGGTAGGCTGCGCTTACCCCAGGGGCCCAATACCATTCTTATTGGATTACCTGCCAAATGATTTATCTTCATTACTTTATTTCACGCTAATTCCCAGAGTCAAAATTGGAACAAACCTGGCGTTCTTCACCATCCAATGTTGCGACTTGATAATTGAGATCTAAACCCAAATAATTCGATGGATCAAGTGAATTATTAAAGTCCAACTCATTGGTGTAATTCCCTTGACCATCATCTTTGATGATTGAAAAGTGAAGTTGTACCCACACCACTCTAAGTGAATTTCCATTGTAGTCGCCTGTATAACCTAACAAGGTACCCTGCTGGACGAATAGTTCTTGAGTCCCTTGCGGGATTTCATCGATGATGAAATCGTTTCCGTCTTTGTCGGCCATATGAGTGTAATACAGCCAAAGCTGTTGTCCAGGTTTGAGCGGATCTTCAGGGATGCGTTGAATAAGGGTGCTGACCCAATCGTCCTCGCGGGTAATGTATCCGTCATAAGCTGCATAGACGGGTGTCAGCCCGGGCTCGCTATTGCTAAAAATATCTATGCCTTGATGTGGATTTGAGGTTGAATAGGGTCCCCGGGGATCAGCATAAAGAAGACCAATATAGCCTTCAGCCGGCAAGATAAAGGGTGCGC
>BTQB01000147.1:0-6399 GCA_036985655.1 Anaerolineae bacterium
TTCGATCGTACTCTCTCGTTCTCACGGTTGAGTCCACTGAAAAAAGCTCACAGGTCAAGATCCTTCTGGAGGTTCTGAACCTCCGTGAGGATTCTGTTGATACCACCTTTTTTCAATGGAGGTACGGTTGTCTATCAAATATTAGCCGAACTCTCGGATGAGTAGTTCTTCCAAGCAGGGCTGGTCTTGATGTATAATCTAATTGAGTGTCCAGCTGGAGGATTGTTCTATGCCACTTCTTCGTCGTATCATCACTCTGCTCCTAATTCTAATCGGTTTCCTGGTCGCGTTTTTAACAGGAGTAGCGCTTTTCTTTACTCGCATGCTTGTACGGCCTCCGAGGCAACCTCTTTGGGAAACCCCGGATGAATATGGATTACCCTATGAGGATGTCCAGTTCCCAGCAAGGGATGGATTGCGGCTGTCTGGTTGGTTTATTCCAAGGGATCCACTGGTCCAGGGGGACGAGTTCACAACCATAGTAATTGTTCATGGCTGGCCTTGGAATCGGCTGGGCACATTAGCAAAGAATCTCTTTGTGGATTTACCCGGCGCATCACCGGTCAGATTTCTTCCATTGGTTAAAGCCCTTCATGGGGAAGGTTATCAAATCCTTATGTTTGATTTGCGCAATCATGGCCAAAGCGCTTCATTTCAGCCCTATACTTTTGGGTTGAAGGAATCCAATGATCTCCTGGGTGCTCTCGAGTACTTAGCCGGTCGAAAAGATGTTGATTCGAACCGGTTGGGGGTCATCGGTTTTTCTTCAGGAGCAAATACTGTTCTATTTTCGCTGCCCCAGACGAAACAAATTAAAGCTGCTATGGTCGTTCAGCCGACCAGTCCAGTCGTCTTTAGCCGTCGTCTTGGCGCTGACTTATTTGGTCCAATTAGCCGGGTATTAGTCCCACTAATTGAGTTCTTTTATCGTATTGCTGGTGGAATTCGTTTCGCTGCGGCCGAGCCCCTTTTCTCAACCGCTGGCGTTGGCAATGTCCCCGTTTTATATGTGCAAGGAAAAGGAGATCCTTGGGGCAGTGTTGGCAATGTTAACCAAATGGCAGCCAATACTCCGGTAGTAACTGATTTCTTAATCGTCGACAGTGAAAATCGTTTCGAAGGTTACCAATACGTTATTGACAATCCCAATATTGCAGCCACTTTTTTTAGTGAAAACATTCACTAATGTATTCCTTCCTAACCATTCAGATTTTAACGAAAGCCATTCAGGCCTTAAGCTCCTTCAATTAAATCCGTTAAATGGCCTATCAATCGAGCTATTGGCCCACCGTCAATATAGCGGTCAAATTCAGCGATTTAATTGAGATATTTACAAATCGTTACCATTTATTACTCCCGCCTTCACTGAAAAAACGCAGATAACGTCGATATCACAGGTTATTCTCTTGAGTGATTTTGCGTGAGCTTTTTCACCAGACTCAGAGATCATGAATCATCTAAGCATTAAAGTATGGCAGGATCTCTTGTCTGGGGTATTTCCGTAACGTATCATACTCTATAAGTAAAGAAGTTGGATGGGTGATATCCGCTGGTCGAGGGAGCATTATTTGAAGGTTAGACAAGAGTTAATAAGCTCCCTTAGAATTTTGACCAGCTATCGAAAAAATGAGACATCATACGCGGTTCAAAAAACGCTATAAATATCTTTTCATAGCCACGTTAATCTTGGTGTTGGCGTTTATCACTTCAGCCGGTCTCGTTAAGGCCCAGGATAGCGAGTTTCTTGTGGTTGAAATATCAGGCCCCGTAACGCCAGCGATGGCCAGTTATTTCGAGCGAGCAATCGACGCTGCGACAGAATCTGGCGCGGCCGGTATTGTAATAGTTCTCGATACCCCAGGGGGATCCATTGACACTACTTTGGACATTGTGCGCCTGTTCCGAAGCGCAGCAGTGCCGGTCATCGTTTTCATTGGGCCACCCGGAGCCCAGGCAGCCTCGGCTGGCAGCGTGATAACAGCAGCAGCACATGTCGCCGTCATGGCGCCAGAAACGGTAATTGGAGCAGCATCTCCAGTCGACGGATCCGGTGCTGACATTGAAGAGACACTTTTCAAGAAAATTTCAGAAGATATGAAAGCAACCATGCGCAATCTTACAGAGCGGCGTGGCGAGACGGCCGTCACACTGGCAGAGGATATGATTGACGATGCAAAAGCCGTAACCTCGAAGGAAGCTCTTGAAGCCCAATTGATTGACGCCATAGCTTCAGACGTACCCTCGCTGCTCGAGGAAATCGACGGTTTAACAATTATTGTAGATGGGCAGGAATTGTCACTGGATTCAGCGGGAGCAAGCCAGACGCCATTCTCTATGTCGCCCATCGAGCGGTTGCTCCATGCTCTTTCAAATCCGCTCCTAATAGGAATTTTGTTAACGATAGGTGTTCAAGCGATATTCATCGAATTATCCAGCCCCGGAGGTTGGGTGGCGGGATTTATCGGCGTCGTCTTTTTAGCGTTAGCCCTGTACGGCCTCGGAACATTACCTGCTAACTGGTTTGGGCTGGTATTGATCTTCATTGCATTTGTACTCTTTATCCTTGAAATAAAAACGCCTGCAACCGGTATTTTAGCCGTTGTTGGTATCATAACATTTCTGGCAGGTTTGCTTCTGCTGTTTAACTCGCCTGGAACGCCTGCTTTTGCCCGAATCTCTATATCCAGTGCAGTAGCCATCACTCTCTTTACAGCCGGTTTCTTCATTTTTATAATAGCCAAGGCATTACGGGCTCAGCGACAAGCTCCTCTCGTTGGTTTGGAAAGTATGGTCGGCCAAATTGGACCTGTGCGGTCTGATCTCAAGTTAAACGACAGCGATCATTATAGTGGTCATATTCTAGTAAATGGTGAACTTTGGCGAGCTTACTCCGATGAGGCTATTGAACGGGGAGAGGAAGCAGTGGTTAAGAGCGTCGATGGCTTTACCCTCAAAGTAAAAAAAATTGATAAGGGATTTTAATGCGTTTTAAAATCCACTTCAATGAAGTAGAATCTGAAATCGAAGTAGTCCAACAAGGAGATCGACTAACAGTCACTCGAGATGGACAAACCTTTGCTGCTCGACTGATTCATATCGATGGTGCTCACTTTGTTCTGGAGGTAGAGGAGGAAAGCCCAGACGGTTTTGTTAAACGAAAACGAATTAGAGCTGCCGGCTATCGCGATGGAGATAAGCGCCAATTATGGGCCAACGGCCGTATGATCGAATACCGTCGACTGCAGGAAGGAACAGCCGTCCAACCGGATGTTGGCTTAGCTTCGCTTTCCGCTTCGATTCCGGCCGTTGTTTCAGACGTCCTGGTTGAAATCGGAGACGAGGTGATTAAAGGGGACAAGCTGATCCTTCTCGAATCCATGAAGATGATATTAGCCATTCAGGCCCCATACAATGGAAGGGTCCAGGCAATTTTTTGTGCCCAAGGTGAAGCAGTTCAGCCAGGTGTTCGGCTCATTGAGGTTGAGGCTTAATTACCACCGGTTGATCAGAAATAATCAGAGCCAGAAATAGTCCCGTCATTAGGAAGTAGAAACTATTATGAATGAAAAACGCCTTGAGAAATTTAGGGAAAAGATTTTAGAGAATGGCCTTGATGGTGTTGCCCTGGTTCCCGGGGCCAATCTGCTCTACTTGAGCAATATTCATGTCCACTTAAGTGAAAGACCTATTGTCTTCTTCATCCCTGTTGATGATGATCCAGCAATCATTATCCCCAATCTAGAGGCAGCAAAAGCTGATGATGCTGGAATCATGCACGAGCGCACCTTTTCTTGGGATGACCACGAGGGTTATACAGCTGCTTTTCACCAAGCCTGTGCTCAACTGGAATTGTCCGATTATTTACTCGGAATCGAGGCGCAGAATATGCGCGTTCTTGAGCTCGAGTTATTGCATCGCTATTCGCCAGGACTTACCACAACCCATGTGGAACCACTGATAATGTCCTTAAGAACAATCAAAGATGAGTTCGAGCAAAAAGCGATGCGCAAGGCAGTTGCCGTTGCTGAGCAGGCAATCGAGCGGTTAATTCCCCGGATCAAGATCGGCCAGTCTGAAAAACAGATCGCCTCAATGTTGATCCAGGAGCTTATGGATGCTGGCAGCGAAGCCAGCCCCTTTACCCCGATAGTATCAGCTGGACCAAATGGCGCTATACCTCACGCTGTACCGACAGATCGCAAAATTCAGAACGGTGATTTTCTGGTTATTGATTGGGGTGCAGTTGTCGAAGATTATCCTTCAGATATCACCCGCACCTTTGCAGTTGGCGCTGTCGACGCCAAATCTCAACGTATTTACGAGACAGTTAAACTGGCAAATGAGACCGCCAAAATGAGTGCCAGGCCAGGTGCGAGTGGTCAGGATATCGATCGGGCAGCTCGAGGAGTTATCGAGGACATGGGATATGGCGACCACTTTATACACCGAACAGGTCACGGACTTGGACTAGAAATACACGAACCTCCCTTCATGATGGAAGGGAATACAACCCCCTTGGATCCAGGGGCGGTGTTCACCATTGAGCCCGGCATTTACATTCGCGGTAAAGGCGGCGTCCGCATCGAGGATGATGTAATCATCACTTCTGATGGCTGTGAATCTCTTACTTCCTTTAGCAGGGATTTGATCCAGGTTGGGTAGCAGCAAAAAGAACAGTTGGAATCGGGGAGAGTGCATCTTGTTCGCTCCAACTGGCGCTCTGTTCGTTTCCCGGCGAGTACTGTTCTTTGGCCTTCTCATGGCCGGATTGTTTGTGGTAGCAGGCTGCCGGAAAGAGGAAGCTACTGTAACATCCACTCCAACTGTACCAGTACCACCTTTCGTTTTTAGCACTAGAGAGGAGATTGCTGAAAATCCCTATCCTCCTCCAGCAACGAGTACCAGGAAATATCCTGTTCTTCATGCGCCGGTCCCAACATACGCCCAAACGAGAATCCCTCCTTATCCCATTAGAATTACTCCAAAGCCTTCTCGGACGCCGCGTCTTCCGGAACCAACAGCCGATCTCATAGCGATGTATCCTGTGTTTGTGCCAGTTATCAGCCGTCCTCAGGCAACACTAACTCCAACACCTACCAGGACACCTACGCCAATGCCTACCCCTACGCCAACGATAGATTTCAACGTTGTACGCAGCCAGCTTGAAGCAGAGGGACAGGATTTGGGATTTGCTAAGATTGGCTTTCATACTGGGGTTGGGGGTAATCGCAATGGATTGGGCCGGTGGATGCAGAGTCTTGACGCGGCCGGTGTGCCCTTCTTTCTCAAGAGCGTGGACGACGCTGGCCCTCTGCTAGAAGCCCAGGAGTTGATGAAGAAAAGTGGTGTTCCACACACTTTGGTGTACAGAAAAAGTGGTAATGAATACGATACGCCAGATTATTCCTTACTTCCGGAAATAGCCGCACGAAATCATTGGCAGCTTCATATGGATGCCTTTCCACCCGAACTTGATAAGAACCTGGTTTGGATAGAGACGATAAATGAAGTTGATAAGGGCCGGGCTGAATGGTTAGGTCGATTTGCGCTGGTAACAGCTCGTCTGGCAGAGGCTGATGGTTTTAAATGGGCTGCTTTCGGCTGGGCCTCTGGAGAACCGGAACTCAGTGACTGGGAAACCCCAACGATGTTATCCTTCTTGCGTCTGGCTGGATCAAACCCGGATCGATTGGCGATAGCCCTCCACGAGTACAGTTTTATAAAGGAGGATATCGCCGACGAATATCCTTTTAAAGTCGGCCGCTTCCAACTTCTTTACGAATTGACAGACCGGCTTGGTATACCCCGACCAACGACCTTAATAACGGAGTGGGGTTGGGAGTACCAGTCAGTACCTTCGGTAGGCAAAGCCCTTGATGATATCGCCTGGGCCGCCAATTTATACGCTCCTTACCCAGAATTAAAAGGGGCGGCAATCTGGTATTTGGGCGGCGGATTTGGAGGTATCGCAGATGAAACGCAGCCTTTGATTATCCCTCTTATGCACCAGAGTTTAGGCACCTACTATGGGATACCAATGTCACCAGAGACAGCGCCGATCAATCCTGAAGCATATAGGCCATGAAATAATTTCAACGGAGGTGAACCTGATACTCAGCCACAATTTGCCAAATTTTCACATCAAAGAACTGTAATATAATCCAACAATAACGATAATAATAGAGATCACTATGTTTGCACTTCTTGCTTGTCATTCCACCACCTTCGTGCAGGCAGGCTCCGCGCAGTGCCTGTCCCCGCGAAGGCGTGGGCGGGAATCTACATTATATTTGCACTTTTTGCTTGTCATTCCCGCGAAGGCGGGAATCCACTCTGGCTGGGAAGATGGATACCTGCCATAGTTTATCCCCGCGCAGGCAGGGGCAGAGCTTGCCCTCA
>BTQB01000148.1:0-6361 GCA_036985655.1 Anaerolineae bacterium
AATCCTTCTCAAAGCCGATCATCTTATTAGCTGGTGGGCGTGACAAAGACATGGTTTGGACCACATGGGCTGAAAAAGTTCTCACAAACACCCGGGGAATTATTTTATTTGGAGACCTGGCTGAATTTCTTGAGTCCCAATTAGCGTTAGCCGGCGCCGTTAAGATCCAGGACGGATTCAAAGTCCGCCGAGTTGACACATTAGAAGAAGCTGTCATGGCCTCTTCGGACATTGCAGAACCAGGTGATGTGGTTTTATTGGCTCCAGGTGGGACGAGTTTCGATAATTTCGTCGATTTTGAAGCTCGGGGCGAGGCTTTCAGGAAGTTGGTTTTTGATCTGGCCGGGCGTCCAAAAGCTAATCCGCGGTTTATGTTAAATTAAATTCTTGATTCTTAATCATTATGAATTTATAGATTAACTATGACAACGTTAAATGTAATCAGGAAAAATCGAAACCGGGTCAGAAAAGGGCTCAAGTTCCATTTCGATTATTGGTTAGCCTTATCGATCGCTGGACTACTAGTGGTTGGCATGTTGATGGTATACAGCACAACATTTGATTATGGTCTACGTTTTTATGACCAGCCAACCTACTTTTTTATCAGACAGTTTGTCGCCATGGTCATTGGTATCGCTGGCGCTGTAATAATATTGCAATTTGACTATCATATCTTGCGACGAATTTCAGTTTTCTTACTGGTCACTACGTTAGTGACCCTCTTACTTGTCCTACTATTTGGAAAGGCATACTTTGGTGCTCGGCGGGGCTTGTACGGGGGTTCATTCCAGCCGTCAGAGTTCGCGAAATTTGCCGTTATCTTGTATATCGCCCATTGGTTGTCCTCTAAAGGAGACCGGATAAAAGATTTGACTTATGGGTTATTCCCATTTTCGGTGATTACCGGTTCAGTAAGTGCCTTAATTGTCCTCCAACCGGATTTAGGGACTGCAGGCCTTATCGCGATTATCGCCTTCACAATGTTCTTTATTGCAGGCGCTGACCTGAGACAATTTACCATTGCCGGCGCTGTCGGGATAGGAATATTCTTCATTCTTATAACTATACTGCCCCATGCAGCTGCAAGGGTAGATGCTTATAAGATTGCGCTCCGCGATCCGATTCAAGCGGGCTGGCATATTCAGCAGTCCGTGGTTGCCTTGGGGTCAGGAAGGTTTTTTGGCGTTGGTCTGGGGGAAAGCACTCAAAAATTTGGCCCTCTACCGGCTGCCCACACTGATGGCGTATTTGCCATCTTGGGTGAGGAATTGGGCTTGTTCGGCGGTTTAATAGTTATAAGTTTTTTTGCTCTTATGACCTGGCGCGGTATTAAGACCGCTCTGAATGCCCGCGATAGTTATGGTTTCCTTTTAGCCATGGGAATTACAGCATGGCTGGCAGCTCAGGCCCTTATTAACATGGCAGTTATTACGGCAATTATTCCTTTCACTGGGATGCCACTGCCATTCTTAAGTTATGGTGGATCATCAATGTTAGTCTCGCTCCTGGCAGTTGGCGTCCTACTTAACATTTCGCGGGACGCAGCACTTGACATAAAGATACAATCTCAAAAACCACTTAGAGAGACATTACGTGAAAACCTTAGTTTGCGGCGGCGGAACAGGCGGGCACATATATCCAGCTTTAGCCGTAATAGCTGAATTAAAACGAGATAAATCAATAAGGAATGAATTCTTGTGGATTGGAACCAATGGCGAGATCGAAGAGGAATTGGTTCCCCGGGAAGGTATACAGTTGGTTACTATCAACGGAGGCGGATTAGTTGGAGTTCCGTGGTTAAAGCGAATAGGCAACATCACTAAATTAACCTGGAGTATGAAAAAGGTGAACCAGATTTTAGCAGGATTTAAGCCGGACGTCCTCTTTATGACCGGTGGTTACGTTAATTTACCTGTGGCCGTTGTGGCCCGGTCTCGAAGGATTCCAGCTCTTATCTACCTGCCTGATATTGAACCAGCCCAATCGGTAAAGACTCTTAGTCGATTGGTCGATGTAGTTGCCTGTACAACTAAAGAGTCTGGCGGTTACCTTCGAGCGGGAAAGTGTGTCGTAACGGGCTATCCGATTAGACCAGAAATAAAAAACGCGGTCCATATGAGTCATAAAGATGCTGTTGCCACATTTGATTTAGATAACGATCGACAAACTTTGTTTGTTTTTGGTGGCAGCAGGGGCGCCAGGAGCATTAATCGCGCCTTAAAACAAGCTCTGCCCTCCCTTCTTGAAAAAATTCAAATCGTCCATATCTCTGGGAGGCTTGATTGGCCGGAATTCGAGACTCATTACAACGAAATGAGCTCTGAACAGAAAAAAAATTACCGGCCGTACCCCTACTTACATGCGAAAATGGGAGCAGCATTTCGAGCGGCTGATCTGGTCCTTGCCCGGGCAGGGGCCAGCATGTTGGGAGAGTGTCCGGCTTTTGCCCTACCGGCAATCCTGGTTCCCTATCCATACGCATGGCGATACCAAAAAGTTAATGCAGATTACCTGGTCAAGAGAGGAGCGGCTATCACGATTAACGACGAAGAACTGTCGGATCAGCTACTACTGGGAGTGATGAAACTACTGAATGACGATGATAGATTAAAAAAGATGTCTTCGGCGGCGAAAGCTTTGGATAAGCCAGATTCAACGTCGCAGCTGGCAAAAATATTATTGGATCTGGGGCAGGGGAAGATCTCATGATTAGTCTATTTGCTGCTTTTTGGATAACGGTTGTCTTCTTTGGAATGGTCGGTGCGATGCGCGGCTGGAGTAAAGAAGTTGTCGCCATGGCAGGATTAACTTTATCCTTATTTACTATCAACACCTTTGGTTCGATCTTAATCCGCCTGCTGGGCGGAATCGGGGGTGACGCACCGGTCGAAGATATCATAGTTCAAATGAGTCGCCAATTTTGGGTCCTTGGCGGTATTCACATGATTATCGCTTTCTTTAGCTATCAGAGCGTTGCCTTGATCCGAACCCGTCTTGCCCCAAGAGAAAGAATTCAGGAACGACTGCTAGGCTTAATTTTTGGCGCAGTTAACGGCTATCTGGTGCTCGGGACACTCTGGTCATTGCTTGAATACAGGCTAACAGTCGATGGCTGGCTAAGACTGCCACCAAATTTCCCTTATGCCTTTGATCCATACCTTTCCCGACCAGTAGCTATAACCCCAGCTCAGGATCTACTGCTGACTCATTTACCAATTCCCTGGTTGATTCCCTGGCTGCCAATATTAATTGTATTGATCTTCCTGTTCGTCATTGTGGTTGTAATCTGATCGTTTGGAATTCTGAAGCTGCTAAATCTTGAAAGCATATACCAATCCATGGAACATACTTCAGTGATTCAAGAAACAAAAATAGTGCTGGAACCTGGGACGCATGTCCATCTTGTGGGGATAGGAGGTTTTGGCATGTCGGCCATCGCCCGTGTCCTCGTCGGACAAGGATATCGCGTGAGCGGATCGGACCTGCAGCTCAATGATATTACTGCTGCGTTACTTGAATTGGGGGTAGTGATTTATGAAGGTCACAGAGCAGAGAACATCGCAGGAGCTGACATCGTGCTGATCTCTTCAGCGATTCCTGATGATAATCCGGAGATTGTATTCGCAAAAGAACGAGAGCTGCCTGTTGTAAAGCGATATTATTTCCTAAGCGTTCTTACTGCAGGCACAAGAACAATAGCCGTAGCAGGTACTCACGGAAAAACAACCACAACAAGCCTAATCGCCAAGATTATGCTTGAGGCAGATATGGACCCTTCAATTATCGTTGGCGGCATTCTTCCTGATATAGGAGGCAACGGCCGGGCTGGTTCCGGCGGTTACTTCCTCATCGAGGCTGATGAGTACGATCACATGTTTCTTGGACTAAATCCTAGCATTTCCGCCGTGACCAACATAGAGTTTGACCATCCCGACATTTTCCCCACTAAAGAGAGCTATCAACGGGCGTTTCAGGAATATGTATTGAGGCATAAGAGAGGAAGTCTAATCGTTGTAAATGCGGACGACCAAATTGCTCAGGAGTTGGTATCAAATAATGTGGGTCCTGGGGTCAGGATCGAAACCTACGGGCTAAAAAGTGGGTATTGGCGGGCTTTAGAAGTTCGACCTAACCAGGTCGGAGGTACGGATTTTGTGGTCCAAAAAGATGGTATCGATCTCGGAGTTGCCCGGCTAAGGATTCCGGGAACCCATAATGTACAGAATGCTTTGGCTGCAATAGCAGTTACTTCTTCTTTAGGCCTCGAACTTCATGAGATCCACCGAGCTTTAGGCAATTTTGGAGGAGTTAACCGCCGATTCGAGATCAAAGGCGAGGTTGGTTCGGTGATGGTTATAGATGACTATGCCCATCATCCCACCGAGATAAGGGCCACGTTGAAGGCTGCCCGGGAGCGGTTTCCGGGTAGAGCGATCTGGGCAATCTGGCAGCCCCACACCTATTCACGGATCAAGTATCTCTTGAATGATTTTGAGACGTGTTTTGCGGAAGCCGGCCATGTAGTGGCACTAGATGTATTCAAGAGCAGGGAGCGAAACGATCTAAATGTCCGCGGAGAAGAAATCGCTTCAGCCATAAACCATCCCAATATTTCGTACCAGGGATCGATTGATTCGGCCGCTGAATTTATATTGGACAGAGTTATTCCTGGCGATGTTCTTATTACTTTAACTGCGGGCGACGGCAATATCGTCGGCATCAAGGTTCTTGAAGGACTTCGTCGCCGGTTACTTAATGGCAATAATGCCACGCGCTGATCAATACATTGATAGCGAGGCGTTCTGAAAATTGATTGAATATTATTGATTTGCAAAATTGGTTGGAGAAGATATGGCCAATACACATATTGATTTAGATACAACAGTGATGGAAGCCATCCAAATGCGGTTCCAAGATGTTTTTGGAGAAAAATTTCAGCAAAATCAATCCCTTGCTCGTTACTCTTCAGCAAGAGTAGGAGGACCTGCTGAAATGGTTGTTACAGTAACGAATAGCAGCGAATTCTTGGCTGCTGTAGAGCTGGCCTATGTACAAAATATCCCCTACTTCGTGCTGGGTGGCGGCTCAAACATCCTTATAGCAGATAAAGGTATTGCCGGATTAGTTGTGCTCAATAAAGCCAGGGAAGTTCGCTTCCGCCATACGGGCTACGGCGTTGTCTGCACAGTTGAGTCAGGGGCCAACCTCTCTTCCTTGGCCAGACAATGTATCACTAAAGGTTTAGGAGGTTTAGAGTGGGCTGTGAGCGTGCCAGGGACCATCGGAGGAGCGGTAGTTGGGAATGCTGGAGCTCACGGCAGCGATATGGCTAGCGTCCTCTCTGCTGTCACAATCTGGGAACCAGGCAAGGGGGTACGTATTTATAGCAATGATGAATTGGAGTATGGATATAGGGACAGCGTCCTAAAGCGAGAACAGGAGAGAGAGCGTCCTCGAAGTGTAGTCATATCAGCCGAACTGGAGCTCAAAACAGAAGATGTAAAGGTCTTGGTTGGACGGGCTGACGGCTTTGTTGCCCATAGGAAACAGACACAGCCTGGCGGCGCCAGCATGGGATCGATGTTTAAAAACCCCGATAAATATTATGCCGGTTATCTCATTGAAGCTGCTGGCTTAAAAGGCTTTCGGAGCGGCGGCGCATATATTTCCGAGAAACATGCAAACTTTTTCATTTGTGAAGATGATGCGACAGCGGAAGATGTACGAATCCTCTTGGCAGAGGCCTGGAACTCAGTGAGGGAACAATTCGGCATCGAGTTAGAGCTCGAGGTCGAACTCGTGGGTGACTGGCGGCTTGATAAATCAGAAAAATGAGCCCTGGTATCAAAAGGTAATTTTGCTGAAGATGAAAGTGACAGCATTTAAGCATCTAATTAAGAGAATGACCAGATGAATCAACAAAAGCTTCGTATCGGGGTCATTTTTGGTGGACGATCTGGAGAGCACGAAGTATCTCTCCGATCGGCATCTTCAGTTATTGCTGCCTTAGATCGGAATAAATACGAAGTGGTCTTAATAGGAATAACTAAGACCGGCCGCTGGATTATAGGAAATGTAACTGAGGCCCTTGAAGATGGCTTAAGTGAGGCGGCTACACCAGCTGCCCTTCTGCCTGATCCCCAGACATCTGGCCTTATGGAAATGGAACTGATTGATAAGCGGCCGGCGCTCCTGTCCGAAGTTACGAAGCTTGATGTGCTCTTTCCCGTTCTCCACGGTCCTTATGGTGAAGATGGCACCGTTCAAGGCTTACTTGAATTAGCCGACCTTCCCTATGTAGGAGCGGGCGTTGTTGGATCCGCAGTGGGAATGGATAAGGCGATTTTTAAAGCGGTAATGC
>BTQB01000149.1:0-6330 GCA_036985655.1 Anaerolineae bacterium
AGGAAAGCCTTGGGAAACAAAGCGCAAGATAGTGTTTAGGTCTCCATTTACTCGACTAATGGCCCCCAAGTCGCTATAATTGTTGACATAATCCACCATTTCATCTGGGGAAACGTTTCGATCTTCGGGGTTGGGCTTTAGGACCGATGCTGTCTGCTCTTGGGATAGGAACAGGTCGAAGTAGCTTAAACCCATGGCCAGCGTTGCAGGACCACAATTGTTCCAAGTCTGAAATTGGTGCCGGACATCACCTAAACGAGCTGACATTGGTAGTGGTGGAGGAATAGGAGTAGGTGTAAACGAGGGGCTTGGTGTAACTGGATTGGATGTAGGTGTTGGCTGAACTGACTCGTTAGAAGTACCGGTCCCAGATGGTTCAGCACTTGTTGGAGGTGTTTCAGCGCCAATATCTGGGTCCACTTGACTGCTGGCCGAAGATAGGCCGGTAGACGAGATATCAATCAATGTTTGCCTATTATTGGGGGATGGTTCAGCACTATCAATCAACTCTTGTGGATCAATGGATATCTCGGCCGTGGGCAGTATTTCCACATGATCCCTCGCCGCCAGCTCCTGCACGGATTCAGGAAGGTAGGCTGCCGCATAGCGACTAGGAAACGCTCTTACTATTACCGGCAGTTGCCATACAAAAACGAGAATTCCTAACACGACAAGGAATATCAAGGTCCTTCTTCTAACGAGGTGGCGTCTAAGCATAGGGTCTCATCAAGGATCCCTCAGCGAGAGTTGGCCGATTTCAGAATTGAAACATTATAGCGAAGGGCTGTTGCCGACAAAACAAGTGAATAGACTATTACACGAGGTGTACTTAGAACATGTTAATAAATTACAATCCTTGAAATCGCCCTATCTTGGGGAAATATTAGCCCCAAATTCAGGAGTAGGTTAACCGAATAGTATGTGCGCACTTATTGCTTGTCATTCCTCCTCGTTCGTGAGGGCAAGCTTCTGGAAGGTGGGAATTTACTCTTGTTGGGAAGATGGATACCTGCCTTCGCAGATATGACAACTTCTCTGGTGGAAGGTTTTTTTTCAAACATAGTTATAAGAAGAGATCAACTTATAAATTTATTTTATAATGAACCGACCCTTCATCGAAGCCGCTAATGAAAAACCCAATCTTTTCGTAAAGATTTCTGGCCGGATGCCAATCATGATTTGTTTCCACATTGATGGCCCTAAAACCGGTCTCCCTTGCCCTTGTAATCAGATTACGAACTATCGCCTCGCCAACTCCAAAACGCCTGGTGTTTGATAGAACAGATAATCGCACAATTCGGGCATCTGCTTCTGTTTCGAATATCAGGGCGCCAGTTCCAATGATCCTCGTATCGCGTTCAGCGACGACAAAAGCGCTGCCGGAAGCCAGATAGCTTGTCTCAATATCATCTAAATCCTGATTAAGGTTTAGATCCAGGGGGCCAAAATGGCCAGCCAATCCGGAAAGGATGAGCTCTTTACAGTCAGCCTGATCTTTCCTGTGAAAAGGCCGAATCCTGAAATCAACACCTTCTTCCATGGCCAGGAACTATTATACCGGTTTGGAATGGCAAAGTTATTCGACGGTCACGCTCTTTGCCAGATTTCTTGGCTGATCGACATCGCAGCCACGACGAACGGCTATGTGATAACTTAAGAGCTGTAATGGGATAACGTTAACGACTGGAGCTAGAAGCGGGGGTGTTTCCGGGACATAGATTGTGTGATCAACCTTATTATTTATTATTTCATCACCCTCTGTCGCAATTGCGATGACTGTTCCTCCCCTGGATTTTGCCTGCTCAATTTGACTTATCATCTTCTCGTAAAGATCATCTCGTGTAGCGATGGCCACAATGGGCATTGTTTCATCAATTAGCGCAATTGGTCCGTGCTTCATCTCGCCGGCTGGATACCCTTCCGCATGAATATAGCTGATTTCCTTCAGCTTTAAGGCGCCTTCAAGGGCGATAGGGTAATTTATTCCTCGACCTATAAAGAGGAAATTCTGGGACTTATGAAAGTGATTAGCTAAGGCTTTTATGTTCGAGTTCCCATTTAACGCCCGGCCTGCAAGATCGGGAAGCAGCGAGAGATTTTTTATATGTTGTTTAATGTCACTTTTAGAAAGTAGACCCCGCTTGATTCCCCACAGGCAGGCGATTAGATATAGATCAACC
This sequence comes from Anaerolineae bacterium, assembly GCA_036985655.1. GTDB lineage: Bacteria > Chloroflexota > Anaerolineae > Promineifilales > Promineifilaceae > UBA11865. Next base: position 2,181 of record BTQB01000149.1, read on the forward strand.
AGGGAGGTCGTAAACGCCTTCGTTGTGGCGACGCCAATCTCAGGACCAGCCTGCATAGCGACATAGCCATCCGCTGTCCGCATTGATTGGCTGCCGAAGACATTAACAATAGACCAAAGTAGTGCGCCTGATGAACGGGCCAAATCAGTGGCCGCGAGCGTGTCGGCCGTTTCCCCTGATTGTGAAATGGACAATACGACGGTTTCATCATCAATTAGAGGAGAACGGTAGCGGAACTCAGAGCCATAATCGACCTCGACGGGCACTCTAGCGATATTTTCAAAAAGAAATTTACCGACTAGACCGGCATAATAACTGGTTCCGCAAGCGATAATAAACAGCCTCTTCATCTTGATGGCCAATTCCTCATCGAGATTGAGGGAATCAAGCTTAAAGCTGCCGGAGTCGAAATCGATGCGGCCTCTTATTGTATCGACCAGGGCGCGAGGCTGCTCGAAAATCTCTTTCTGCATAAAGTGCTTATATTCACCTTTCAAGGCGCTAACTGGATCCCAGGGAATGGTGTGTATGTCCATTTCCACTCGATTTGAATCGAGGTCTGAAACTGCAAAGGATTCTCCCTGGACAAATGCCATCTGCCGATTTTCGAGAAAGACTATATCTCTTGTGTACTCAAGAATTGCAGGAATATCTGATGCGACAAACATTTCGCCAGGACTAATTCCGAGGGCAATGCCGCCAGCATTTCCCAGGCGAGCACATACGAGCTGATCCGGATGCTCTCTATTCAGAACAACGATGGCATTCGATCCGTTAAGCTGTTTCAGTGTCTCGCTGACAGCATCAGGAAAGCTATGACCAGTCTCCAGGTTTTTTTCTATCATCTGAACGATGACTTCACTATCTGTATCTGATTGGAAAATTACACCTTCCGAAGCTAGCTCATCTTTTAGGGAAAGGTAATTTTCTACGATGCCATTATGAACGAGTACGACCCGACCTTTCATGCTGATATGGGGGTGGGCATTTCTTTTACTTGGTCTCCCATGAGTTGCCCAGCGGGTGTGACCGATTCCCGTATGGCCTACTACTGGTTTTTCATCGACTAAATGAAGTAATTTGGACAGCTTCCCTTCATCTCTTCGAAGAGTAAATTGGCCATTTTCAGCCAGGATGGCCAAGCCTGCGGAATCGTAACCGCGATATTCAAGTCGCTTTAGACCCCCCATAATGACATCCTGAGCCTGGCGGGGTCCAATATATCCAACTATGCCACACATGATTTTTCTCCTATTGTTAATCTGAGTCCGAGGTATCAACTACATGGCGGTTTTTGACATAATATTGCGCCAGTAGAATCTGCCTGAAATTGTGCGGCATGGCCTTTCTCGAAAAACGGGGACTGGCCCACCCCTCCTTTGTTATTGTCCGAGTGTAGAAAGTTCTCCAACAGCCACTGTGGAGCATTTTGTCGGAGGCTTACGCCATCCGCTTTGTAGGTCCACTTAATTGGAGGGGGCAAAACTCAGGGAGTGGCATCCCTGGAAGGCATCCGCTGACCTCTCGATTTTCCGCGATCTCAGATCCATTTTGGATTTTAAGATAGCGTTAGCCCCATTCTGCAATGGGGAACCTTCACCTCGTCAACCCTAAATTATTAGGGTTCATGCGCTAAAGTCTAGCCCGCAATTCTATTGTTAATTAACCTGATGCTAGCCTGCAAAGGAGCAAATGTCAACAAAAATTAACGCAATAAAAACGCCTGTTGACAGTAAAAGTCATATTTGTATAATTAGCCGTTCTAATTATTAGGAGACCAAACTTTTATGGAAGATTCACTTATACTGGCGCGGAAACTGCTCCAGATAATCCCGACAGTTATGCAAACATTAGCGGCCGAGCTTAGGAAAACTGGCCAGCTGCTCTCACCCTCCCAATTTGGTGTGATGGTTGCACTGCACTACCACCACTGCAACCTTAGTGAATTAGCCGAACACCAGGGAGTAAGTTTGCCAACCATGTCAAGCACAATTACCAGACTTGAGGAAAATGGTTTAGTTAAACGCACCCGAGATGGCAGTGACCGGAGAGTAGTGATGGTTGAGCTAACGAGCTCGGGGAAAGAGAAATTGGCCCAAATAAGTGATTTAGCCGAAACACGTATAGGGAGTATGTTAGACGATCTTTCGACGGATAACAAAAAATCCTTGGCAGATGGGCTGGAAATATTATGTAAAATATTTGATCTGGATGAAATGATGGACGATTCCCGTGATGGATTAACAGGTATCGACAGCAACAACACCTTTACGCATGGAGATACGAGAACAGCCTAGATCAAGATTGGTAAGGTGGTTGGCGTTATTAAATTAGGGAACACAATTGGAAAAGTTGAAGATTTAAAAAAGAGGAATTGGGATGTTAGTAAGATTATTTAACAAGATAACCAGCCTTTCGTTGAGGTTTCGCTGGATCGTTATCGCCCTGACGCTGTTGACGATCGGAGTGGGTATTTTTGCCCTTCTTGGGCTAAACATGGAATTGTTGCCAAGAATAGAATTTCCCCAAACAGTTGTTGTGGCTCAATGGCCTGACGCAGAATCGGCCGAGAATTTTCTAGAGGAAGTTACTTTACCCTTAGAGGAATCACTTTCAACTGTCGATGGTGTGGTCAATATCGAATCGACAACAAGCAACAGCTTTGCCTTCATCCTGGTCCGCAACGAATTCGGGCTCGATCAGGATAGAGTTGTCGAGGATATTCAGGAAAAAGTTGAGGGAATCACATATCCAGAAGGGATGGAGCTTCCTGAGGTTCTTAGTTTTAGCCTGAGCGATCTGCCTGTAGTTGTCGCCAGTGCGTCTTCCAGTGATCTTTCCCTTGTCGATTTAAAGGAAGCCGTAATTTCTGATTTGCAGCCGCGGCTTGAAAACCTGGAAGAGATCGAACAGGTTTCCGTAAGCGGTGGACAGGAGCTGCCTGACGAAACCAGCGTTGAAGAGACTCCACTTCCGATAGAGGAAGAAGAAAGTGCGGTAGAAGAAGATCCCGGTCGCCTGCCTCAGATACTCGTTGATGGCGCGGCAGCCCTCGGAATTGAAATCGAATATGCGCAAGATATAACGCCAGAGTTCCTGGCCGATATGGGAATGAGCGGGTCCGCTGAAGATTTCATTACCGTATTAGCACTCATCCCTCCTGATACTCTGATTTATGCACCTCCTGAAACATTAGCATTGTTGCCAACTGAATACACTAGCACATTGGATCCTGCACTTCAAGAGGAGCTCGATCAGTTAGCGGCCGAATTTGGCGGCATAAACCAATATACCGCTGAAGAAACTCTTGCGATGTTTACCGGTGAAGAGGAAGAGCCAGCTGAAACTGAGGTTCCAAAGGAAGATGCCGGAGACGATTCAGCTCAAGTTGACCTACCAGAAGTCGAACCAATTCCCCTGCCAGAGTCGTGGATTTCAGCTGCGACCCAGGTGGGACTTATTCTGGAAACAACAGCTGATCTTACACCGGAAATACTGGCTGGCATCGCCGACTTAGCCCCTCAGCTGCTGCCCGATTTGGAACCTGCAATGTGGCGGGCTATCGATCCAGCTGCTGTAGCGTTAGTGATGGCTGATATTGAAGGGCAGATCGATCCCGTATTGTTACTTCACTTGCGAGCCCTCCAGGCGGCCGCTTCCGGACAACCACTCGATCCTCAACCTCTACCCGAATCATGGATCCAGACAGCAGCGGCGGCTGGCTTCCCAATCGAGGATACCGACGATATTCCAGCAGATGCTGTACCGCTGCTGGCTGCAAGCGCTCCTCAGTTACTTGATGATTTGACCGAGGATGTATTGCTCGCTTTTTCGCCTGAAGTGCAGGCGGGTCTACCTCAGGAATATATCGACTCCCTTGATGAAGGTCTTAGACAGACGCTAACTAATATTGCCATTCATAACCAATTTTTCTTAGCCCAGGCTGAGATTGGGGATGAGGAGGTAGTTGAAACTGAGGAACCGGCTGGTGAAGATCCAGCACGGCTTCCCGATATTCTTATCGATGCTGCCAGGAATTTTGGCGTTGAGATCGAGTTTGCTTACGATATACCGCCTGAATTTATGCGCCAGATTACCTCATTCGGACCCCAGGGCTTACAAGTATTGGAGTTGCTTTCTCCAGGGAATC
>BTQB01000150.1:0-6313 GCA_036985655.1 Anaerolineae bacterium
ATGGACCAATACCTGGAATTGATGCGTTATGTGAAGTCACATGGAGTTAAAAGGGGAGATCGTACGGGTGTGGGAACATTAAGCGTCTTTGGTTACCAGCTCCGATTCAATCTCGCCGAGGGCTTTCCTGCCGTGACCACAAAAAAGCTTCATTTTCCTTCAATTATCTACGAGTTATTATGGTTCCTAAGGGGCAGCACCAATATCCGCTATTTAAATGAACATAGTGTTTCTATTTGGGATGAATGGGCGGATGAAAATGGCGAGTTGGGTCCGATTTATGGCTATCAATGGCGTTCATGGCCTACTTCTAATGGCGAACCCATCGATCAAATCTCGGAATTAATTACCGCCCTCAAAGCTAACCCATACTCGAGAAGGCATATCATTAGCGCCTGGAACGTAGCCGATGTTTGCAAAATGGCCCTGCCTCCATGCCACTGCCTCTTTCAATTTTATGTTGCCGGCGGAAGACTTTCCTGCCAGTTGTACCAGCGAAGTGCGGATATTTTTCTCGGAGTTCCCTTTAATATCGCTTCTTACTCTCTATTGACCATGATGATCGCCCAGGTTTCTGGTTGTGGAGTTGGCGAGTTCATCCATACTTTTGGTGATGCGCACCTTTATTTAAACCATCTGGATCAAGTTGAAATTCAGCTAGAAAGAGAGCCGTACCCAAAACCCAAAATGAAGCTAAACAAGGAAATAAAATCGCTGTTTGATTTCACATATGAGGATTTTGAGCTAATTGATTATCGAAGCCATCCGCGAATAGCTGCACCTATTGCTGTATAAGATGATCATATCTCTAATAGCTGCTGTCGGGGCAAATTGGGTGATAGGTAAGGGTGGGGAATTACCATGGCGACTGCCTGCTGATCTAAGGCGATTTAAATCCACCACGTTGGGAAAGCCGGTTGTTATGGGCCGTAAAACTTATGAATCTATTGGCCATCCCCTATCTGACCGGCTAAATATTGTTATCACTACGAATCGAAGTTACCAGGCGCCAGGCTGCATTGTCGTTCATTCAATTGACCAGGCTCTGTCAGCGGCCCAAGGTAATGATGAAATCATGATCATCGGGGGTGCTGCCATCTACCAGCATTTTATTGCTTTCGCAGACCGGATTTACTTGACTGAAATCGATGAGAGTTTTGAAGGAGATGTGTACTTCCCGGAGGTGAATCTAGAAGAATGGCAGGAGGTATCAAGGGAAAGTGTCTCCAAAGATAAGGATCGGCCGTACGGATATCATTTTGTTATATACGAGAGGTTAAGGAATGCTGGGGTAGATCAAATGGAGGAGAGGGGCAGCAGCTGATAGTCAAAGTTCATATATAATCACTCCAGGAAAATTTCAACCCGTTCGCCTTCCTCGTTATCGACAATATCCACGATTTTACCCTGGGCGCCACTGTTTATCATCTCAGTAATTTCTTCGAAGTTGACGCCTTCCAAATCAGGCGCAAAGCGAGCTCCCATTTTTATCCCAGCATTGACCAGACCCATAGGGATGTTAACGCTGACCTTGCTCTTTCCAGATCCGACATCGGTTACACGAACCCGAAACCAGCGAGGACTGCTGGCGCCCTTTAAAGGCTCATCCGGTCCCTGATCCCCATCCCGATCCAGGGCGCGCAACAATTCTGCTCCTTCACCAGCGCTGATCTTTCCCTCTTCTATCATCTTTAGGATCTGCAATCGCTCTTCAATGCTTGACATAACGCAAACTCCCTGATATTTAAGTTAAAACAAGTTGCATGACCAGTAATGTCTCTCTTTTAGTAAAATTTGAGCCTGATAAAAGCACGTTTACGATTTCGTCCTCTGCGGGATGGGTCATGCGTATAGTGCCGCCTCGCCAGCTACTTAACCTGTCCAGCCCCTTGTTTAACAATATGTGTTCAATTCTGCCCCGAGCTTTTGGATGAACGCGAAGTTCTATCCGCAGTGGTCGTCTCCACTCACTTTTAAGGTTTACCAGGCCTGCAAGATTTGTGCCCCAATTATTCGAATCAAGCTTTTCTACCACCCAGGTCTCGTTATTTTGGGCGTTTAAAAAGTTGTCGATTTTGGAAAATAGGCTGCGGTTATATTTTTGACGAGTGGTAGGCATCGGCCAGGTTAGATCGGGATTAATACTATCAATATCCAACGCATATGCGTGCCCCCATTCTCTGCTTTTTAGCTTTCGTACCGTCCATGCCATATTGTCCTCAGCTGGCCGCGAACGTAGGCGAGATGTAGTCGTTTCCCAATGTTTCATTGCGCCAAGCCTTGAAAAGCCGAGGGATTCATAAAGTTGGATTGCGGCCGAATTCTCTTGTCGAACCTGTAGGATGATATCCCTTCCGTTTAAGTGATATATGTATTGAATTGTTTCTTCCAAAAGCCGCCGGCCGAATCCCATACGCCGGTATTCGGGAAGAACAGCAACGTTGGCGATGAGGTAGCGGCCGGTTATCTGGGATTTCACAAGCGTCACATTAGCGATAATCTGGCCATCCTCGACCCAAACGAATCCCGGCCGAAATCTCCCGGGGAAGGTGGTTAACCGGTATAAGAGAGGAGGGTTGAGGTTTATAAAGACACGATCGCCAATCTGCCTACGACCACGTTCATCCTGAAGCGGGCCAAAGGTAATATCCAAAAGCTTCAAGATTGAATCGGCGTCCTCCCGGAGGTTGATGGGCCTCGGTCCGTTCAAACTGTTGGCCGGTAGGGAAATAGGCGCTGCTAGCATATTCTACACACTGGTTGCTCGAGCTGTTTGGCTGGCTGAAAGCCGGTTAGCTGCCATCTAATGCTGCCAAAAGCTCATTAGCCTCGGTGGGGGATATAATCCCTTTTTCCACCATTTTTAATATTTTAAGCTGTTCTTCCTCTGACACCTGGGATCGGCCGCCCTTTGCCCTGGTTTTCGGAGGCCGCGGTGGTGTTCGGGCCATTTGCCATTGGACTTTCCGGGCTGCTTTCTCAGCCTTGCGCATGGCCTTTTCGGCTGCCCTTTCGGCCTTAAGCGCAGCTTTTTGTGCTTGAAGCTCCATCTTAGCGGTAAATTCTGGTCCGAATTTCCTTTCCAGGTGCTGGCTTAATTCATTCATCCGGCTGTTAATTTCTCCAGAAATATGCATGCCTAATCCCGCCAGCTCAGCTTCAATATCATAGTCATTGTCAGAGTAGTCATCCCACGAAACCGCATCCTTCTGGAGCCCCTTGACAATGATACGACCCTTGGCTTCCAGGATCAAAAATGTAGATCCTTGTCCGATATGTCCAGAGAGAAAGTTGGGCTCTTCCACCAAATCCTCCAGGTTAAGCTTACAGGATATTTTTGGCGCAGTCGCCTGAATATCCACCGGCGCGCCAGCGGGCCAACGGATGACAATATCACCATTGGCCTTAAAGTTGTGTTTCCCTGCTGCAAGACCACCTCTAAGGCGGACATCACCGTAAACCTGTCCTATTTGAGTTTGACCACCCAGGTTCCGGAGAATGGCGTCACGATAAACTTCATTAACTGTCACATTACCGCTTACGGTACGCAAGCTTAAATCACCCATAACGGCCTTTATCTGAACATCACCGTTTACATTCCTTATGGAGCAGTCCCCTGAAATCTTGGCCAGGGATACACCCAAAACATTGCGAAAGCTCACATCACCCATAACCTCGTTTGCCCTGAACTGACCGCTTAAGTTTCGGACGGACAAGTCACCCTGAACATCATTAACTTCCACCTTTCCCAAGCTGTGAAGGTAGGCGTCACCCTTTGTTTCAGAGATGTGAATATCACCAACAACATATTTTACAGTTAAGTCCCCAGCAGATTCCGCGATCGAGAGAACCGAAGCCGATGGAACCATTAATTGAAGATCGCCATCACTTTCGATATGATGCACTTTTTCAGCCACGCTATTTTTTAATAATGAATCCCCCTTTACACGGACAGCGGGCTCAGCCCAACCTCTGACTTTTAAGTCTCCACGGCACTTCACAATAAGCTCTGGCCCATGGCCAGTCTCAATTCGTTTACTTGCCATACCACCCATCCTTTCCTAGAGGAATTTCCACGGATTTAGTCGACATAAATAAGTACCTGCTCTCCATCTGATTCGTCAGTGACGTCGATGAGCACGCCTTTTTCTTCGTTAAAAGTGTCCTTTAGCTCTTGCCAATCAACAACCTCGAGTTCAGGAGCAAAACGCCGGCCGATCTTGAGACCCATATTGACCAGGCGGAGTGGGATGTTAACAGTAACTCGATTCTTGCCACTTTTAAGATCGTTGACCCTAATATGGAACCATGTTGGCTGCTCACCCAGAGGTGGCGCGGGGGTTTCAAGAAAATCTTCTTTAGTTATCTGCAGTGGTTTGTCTGGTTCCGGAAAGGGGTGCTCCAACTTTTCTTCACCCTCGAAATCCCTTTCGTTGAGAAGAACAGACGCATCAGCGACAGTGATCTCACCCCCTGCTAATTGCTGAAGAATATCTTTCCGTTCTTCACTTGATAATGACATAACAACCTCCAGATGAATTTTCTACGGGAATGATAAAAAAGTTACTCGCTCAAGAGATCTACAGCCTCATCTACTGACAATTTTCCCTCCGATAATTGGTTCAAGATATCTTGACGTTCTTCATCGGAAATAGATCGTTTATGAGGCTCGCCGACCTCATAGCCAAGCGCCTGGATGACATCATTTAATCTCGCTCTTACGGCCGGATAGGATAGACCAATTTCCCCCTCCACCCTATTAATTTTTCCTTCACATTTAATGAAGATCTCTACGAACCGCAGCTGCTCGGGTGAGAGGTGGTAGAGACGGCCGAGAGCAAATTGACCTTCAACAGAAGTGTCACAATTTCGACAGTGTAATTTTGTTACATGCAGCGGTTCACCACATATTGGGCATTGACCGATGACCGGATTCATGCTGTCCAATCTCCACTCATTCAATATTTTGAGATTTGCTAGAATATTAATTAAAAAAACCCTAATAAATTATTAGCTTGAATAAATATTAACTGAATAATGCGCTAAAGTCAAGATAATATCACTAATCATATTAGAAATATTTATATTGATATAAAGATATACTATTGTGTAAAATTTTTATGGGGGTTTGAATTAGAGTTGAAGAACTTTTTCTTGAATGCTCTTCGCGGCCACATAACCAAAACCAAGTGTGCAGGTTGCCAGGAAGAGGGCCGGACCAATATTGTTGTAAATAATGGTGAGGGAAAGTCCAACGGCCGCGTACAGTGCTAAGAATAACTCGATCAACACAATCCAATCGAAAGGCAATTGGTAGTGGGGAAGATTCCGGTCCTGGGCTGCTTTCTTAACACCATATTCCTGGCCCTTGGGCGTTCGAACAAAAACATTTTTTTGGCCGCTAAGAGCACTGAATATGGCTCGAGTGTTCACGGGCGCGAGACCGATGGCAATTATCAGCAGTGTGGGAAAATGCCAAAGCCTTCTCCTCCAGTCCTTATAAATCGTTTGTTGGCCCATGACGAAGAGAATTGGCTGGCTTAAGCCTAATAGTCCAAAGGCCCAAAAATAGATTGGAGGTTGAAAGCCCACCGCAATTAAGGGCACCTGAACGAGTAAAAGAATCAACAGTAGAAGGTGGGTTGTGTAACCGGCCATGGATAAGAGAGCGTATCCCCGGGCCAGTGGGGAGTGATTCTTATCGAGCAGGATCGGGCGTCCAAATCTTATCAAGCATTGGGTCGATCCTTTAGCCCATCTTGCTTGTTGGTTTTTGTAAGCAGATAAGGTCGATGGCAATTCGGCCGGCGCCACCACGTTGTTAAGGAATCGAAACTTCCAACCTTTGAGAATCGCCCGTGTTGACAGACAAAGATCTTCACAAACCGTGTCGGCCTGCCATCCGCCCGAATCTACAATCGTAGTGCGCCGCCAGACCCCTGCTGAGCCGTTAAATTTGGGATAAAAATTCGCCCTGTGGCGAACTGTTTGCTCCATGACAAAGTGCTTATCAAGGGCTATTGTCTGGGCAGCTGTCAACGATGAATCTTCCACATTAAGATGGCCCCATCGCGCTTGCACCATGCCAAGAGATGGTTCGTTCAAAAAGTGCGGGACAGTTTTCAGCAAAAAATCAGGCTCAGGAACGAAATCAGCATCAAATACCGCGATGAACTCCCCCTCCGCACTTCTCATGGCCTCTTCAAGTGCACCCGCCTTGTAACCCACCCGGTTTGATCGATGTAATAATTCTATTTTTAACCCAAGCTGTTGATACTGGGCAACGTAGTTGGCGGCAATGTCAGTCGTTACA
>BTQB01000151.1:0-6285 GCA_036985655.1 Anaerolineae bacterium
GGGAAACGCTAGGAGGTTCAACGGCTTGGGAGGAAACAGCAACGACACCGAGATCGATCCGCTCAAGGCACGCGAAGCCGTAATGGACGGCTTCCGGGTAATGCCTATGGAAAAGGCCGCAGCAATTGGTGATATCTTCGTAACGGCGACTGGGGACATAAACGTTATCGATACACACCACATGGAACTAATGAAGGATGGCGCAATTGTCTCTAATTCTGGCCATTTTAATGTCGAGGTAAACATTACGGGACTGGCAGAGTTAGCTGTTGGCCCACCACGTAAGATCCGTCCTTTTGTAGATCAATATGAACTCCCCGATGGTCGAAAAATAAATTTGCTTGGCGAGGGCCGCTTGATAAACCTTGCGGCCGCTGAAGGACATCCTGCTTCTGTTATGGATATGAGTTTCGCAAATCAAGCTTTGAGTGCGGTATATATGTTGCAAAATGCCAGTTCGCTTGAAAATAAAGTTTACTCAGTGCCCGAGGAATTAGACCAACAAATTGCGAAGATAAAACTGGAGGCAATGGGTATAGATATAGATGTTCTTACAACGGAACAAGAGCGATATCTAACTTCATGGGAGGAAGGTACTTAAGCACTGTCCGCTCTGACTCGAAGTCATCGAGTTACACATTCTTGTGCCTGCCCGCTGAATTCAAGAGTAATAGCTAGACCAGATACAACTGCTAAATGACCAAATCGAAAGGTCCCTCACCTCTTCGAATTCCACGCGATATTGATCCCGATAACACCATTGGCGGCGTTCGGGCAGCGCGGAATTTTGCTAATATCGTCAGCCCTCCAGTGATCTTTGCTGTATTAGGTTTGGCCCTTTCTCTAAAAGAACTGCCTTCCTTTTTAGGCCTTCTCTGGGCGGCGATTTTTGGTTTCTGGGTATCTTTAGCCCCCATATTAGTCGTTGTTTTTATGCTAAGGACAGGCAGGATCCACGACTTACATATGAGTTCAACTGGGGATCGCCGGATCCCCTATATATCCAGTGTCGTTGGGTCAGTTATTGCCCTAACATTGATCGCTCTCTTCGATGGTCCTGAGCTGTTACTTTGCTTATCGATATTCAGTTTATTTGTTCTAGTAGCGTTAGCCATCATCACCCGTTTCTGGCTGATCAGTATACACACCGCCAGCATCGTTGCTGCAATGATCATCTCCGGACTCGTCTTTGGCATATGGGCTGCTGTATTACTTATTCCATTAGTTGCTGCCGTTTCCTATGTTAGGCTTTACCTCAGACGACATACATTATCTCAAGTCCTCGCTGGAGCTGGTCTTGGAATTTTAACTGTGTGGTTTTTGACTCTTTTTGGATGTTTTGTTTAGTCTTAGTGGGCTATGTTTGAACAAGATCGTGTCCTGGTTCGGTTACAACAATATATTCTCCAGGACGAACAAATCCACGCTTGCTTTCTGGCTGGCTCTTACGGCCGAGGGAAGAATGATAAGTTTTCTGATCTAGACCTCATATTGCTCTTCGCTGACGAAGAGAGCCGGGATCGGGCTTATGTACAGCGACATCAATTTGTTATATCGGTTTTACCCTATTTATCGGCCAAATCGTTTGATGCAGATCATGTTAAGCCACATATGCATATCGCCCTTTACGGCAATGGTGCGAAAGTTGATTTCACCTATGAAACTGTAAATATAAAGCCGCAGTTCGAGCTGCGAGATATGCGCATTCTTAAGGAGAGCGGAGGTTGGGCTTCAGCTTTTTTACATGAGTGTGCTGCTCAAGCGCCCACAATAGAGAAGGCAACAACGGCGGCCGACACCTTGACCGCTATTGATGACCGATTTTGGATTATGTTCATGGATGTCTACCGGCAGCTGCTTCGAGGTGACCACGATGCCCCCTTCCCCATATACATTCAGATGATCTATTTTACGATTCCTGAACTGTTAAAACTGCTGCCTCAAGAAGATCCGGCGTATCAGGCGCTTTTCGAAATCCACTATTCGCAAGATACTGGGGCCACAATAAAACATATGCAGCGACTCATGAGAGCATATTTGGGAGCCAGGGACGCCTTTGTGAAGCGCCACCATCTTCATTTCCAGGCAGATTCCAACTTTGAACGGGTTCTGCTGAAAAAAATAGAACGAGCTTAATCTCCATCATACATGCTGATAACAAGTACACGCCAGGCCATGGTTTTCCAGATTGGCGATAACGATGATAGATCACTAATTTGCCAGCTCTCCCACCAGCGAGCCACCGAAGGACTCCTCGATCTGGGTCAATAATCTATCGAATTGGTGGGGACATTCAATTGTAATAAGCTGCTTTACAATTGGTCCAAGATCCGGCATATTCGCGAAATATCTCTTCAGATGCTTTCGAAACAGAGTCAGGCCCAATGAGCCATAGTAATCCTGCATCAAGTTACAATGACGTCGTACGCAGTGTGTCACATTTGCAAGAGGAAGTTCGTCCCGGTCGATACGGCTCATTATCCAAGGATTTCCTATCGCCCCTCGGCCGATCATTACCGCGTCACAGCCAGTTGAGATAAACATATCATCTATATGAGATGGCTTATAAATATCACCGTTGCCAATTACAGGTATTGATACAGCCTTCTTTAACTCAGCGATCGCCTCCCACCTGGCATAACCCTTATAATTTTGTTCTTTTGTCCGAGGATGCAGTGTCAAGGCAGCCGCTCCGCAACCTTCAAGCACTTTACCGACTTCGATATAATTCTTATTATCTTCCCAACCCAACCTCATTTTTGCCGTCACAGGAACGTGAAGATGTTTACTAAGCAGGGAAAACGTCCTTTCAATGAGATCTAAATCTCTCATCATGGCAACGCCTGAGCCCCTGTGACTGACACGGCGAGTTGAGCATCCCATATTTATGTCAATAATCTGGGGCTTCTGGTCTTCAACTATCAGGGCAGCTTCCAAGAGACTATGAGCATCATTTCCAAATATCTGGAAGACCATGGGCTGTTCTTCAAAGGAATAATCAAGCAGTTTATCCACTTTCGGGGAGCCGTTTAATATCTCATCAGCGGCAACAAATTCCGTGTATTGGAGAGCAGATCCAAAGGAACGATATATTGTTCTTGTGGGCACATCAGCATATCCGGCCATTGGGGCATAGATGATATCCCCATGTACTGGAACATCACCTATATGGAAAATTGGTGAAGGCGCCAATTCCACTTCTTGATTTGCCTGACTTTCTTGAAACCGATCAGCAGTACGGAACACACTCAAAAATTCACTCATAAACCCTAATATTTTCTGTTCTCCATAAACCAGTTCTCCAGCATATCCGTGATCGATAGGCGATAGTCCGAATTAGTGATATCAAACCACTTGATGCGCTGGTCATCGGCGCGAAACCAGCTGCTTTGTTGGCGAATAAATCTGTGAGTCTCAAATTTTATTCTGATTATAGCTTCTTCTAGTGAACACTCGCCGTCGAGATATGCCATCAACTGTTGATAGCCTAGGCCGCTCATAGCAGGCAGCCGCCTAGTATACCCTTGATTCCGAAGTCCAATGACTTCTTCCAATAAACCACTGGCCATCATATTATCAATCCGCTCATCTGTCCGTTTATAGATAGCCTCACGGTCGGCAGTGAGCCCAATCATCACAATGTCTAAATCCGGTTCTTCTTTTTGCTGAAAACCTGAAAATGGTTTCCCAATCTTGAATGCAACTTCAAGAGCTCGGATTACCCTTCTTGTATTTCGCCTGTCGATGCGCTCGGCGGACACCGGATCAACCATTGTAAGCCAGCGTTCCAGTTCAAGCTCAGATAGTTTTCCCAATTCCTTGCGCAGGCTCTCATCTGGAGCCACTTCCGGTATTTGCCAGCCTTCAACTAGAGCCATTATGTATTGACCCGTCCCCCCAACGAGAAATGGAGTTGAATGCTGAGCAAGTGTTTGGTTTATTGCGTCGAGTGCGAGTTTCTTATACTGCCCAAGGGAAATCGTCTGATCTGGGTAACATATATCAATTAGATGGTGCCGTATATTATTGCGAATCAACAGGGAAGGTTTATCTGTGCCAATGTCCATTCCTCGGTAGATTGATCGCGAATCGGCCGAGATAATCTCACCATTGAATTGGCTTGCTAATTGTAGTGCAAGGGATGTTTTGCCGACACCCGTAGGTCCAACAATGACAACCATTTTTTTGGGTCTACCGCAGGCATTTATCTTCGATTTAACCATCTATTGGTCAGATTCCGGGCCACTTACCATCCCAAAACAGCGTTCTGAATATGATCGCAGCGAACTAGCTTCCCTCTATTATCGATTTCAATAGCGACCAGGTCGATCCTCCAATCCCTCTCTAATTCTTTTTCAGCTAAATAGAGTTGAGCAAGTTGGCGCAGTTTCTCTGATTTCTCTTTTGTTAAGCCCTCTTCAGGTGTTCCCATCTGGCTTCCCCGGCGAGTCTTTACTTCAACAAATACGAGCTCGTTACCATCCAGGGCAATAATATCTATCTCTCCAAAAGTGCTGCGCCAATTGCGACTAACTATACGAAAACCTTTAGCTTCGAGATGAACTGCAGCAACAGACTCTCCCCACTTTCCTAGCTTGCGGCGATGATCTGACATTAAGGTCTTTCGAAACTACACATCAGACTCAGAATAAAAATTCAATACTTAAGAGAAGACAAGAAATTTCGGTGGTTGCTTTTAGGTTCCTGCAGTTTGTTTCGGCTGATGGATAGCACGCGATAATAGAGATTCAAGCTCATTTCTATCGTCCGACGAATATCGTACTTTTCACTTTCATCCACGGATGCTTCACTCATGATAAGACGTCTATTACGATTTCCGGCCATGTCAATTATTCCTCTGGCTAATTCATCAAAGCTTTTTCCGCAAAGTAGTGCATTCTTGCCGTGTTCCACCAGGCCGTTCAGACCAGGCGAGCGAACTCCTACGATTGGAAGAGCTGCAGCCATGGCTTCCATGACGGTTAGAGGATGAACTTCAGTCCTAGAGGCAGACACGAAGAAATCTGCTAGGGCCAAATAGCTTGGAATCTTGTGAAATGGCACCTGTCCAATAAACCTAACAGATGATCTGATTTTTAGATCGACTGCCTGTTTCTCCAGCTTATGACGCGATGGCCCGTCACCAACTAGCAGCAAACTTAAATCAGGCATCTCAGTTTTCGCGATTGAATAGGCGCTTAATAGGGTATCAACACCCTTCTCAGGTGATAATCTACCAACATAAATAGCTGTAACGCCATCTTCTGCGATTCCTATGGCCTTCCGATCAATCAAGTCACTGGGATTTCGATAAAAATTTAATTCGATTCCATTGCCAATTACTTCAATTGGCTTTGCAACTCCCCACCCTTTTAGAAGATCACGCATACTTCCTGTAGGCGCGATGATCCAATCACTTTTTTGGAGCATTATCGGTATTAGGTAGCTGGATATTCGATTTGCCGCCTTGCCAGGAATCGGCGTCAGGGCGGCCGTATAGAGATCGTATCGTGTGTGACTGGTAAAAACGATAGGGCAGCTTGCGTATCTTCGGCTCAACTCTAAGCCCAGCAACGGATGATGACAATGAATTAGATCCATCTGTTTAAGGAGCTGCCGGGCCCTACGATTGTAACGAAACGAGATGAAGTAGCCTGATTTTCTATAGCGGAATCCCGGTGAACTGATAATTGTTCCAGATTCACGATGTTCAGATTTTGGACCAATTGTAAATACGAAAACTTCATGCCCAGCTAACTCCAGATGTTTCTTATAGAGTGAAACCATCCGGGTAATACCGTTCTGAACGGGTATATAGCAGGCAGTTACCATTCCAATGCGCATTTTTCAGTTGGCTAACAAATGCAGGAGCCGAATCATGACTTTCAATCTATTAAGATTTTGATAACTTCGTCTCCAAGGTTGACATAAGTTGATCAAATGAATCTGCAAATGCTTTTACTCCCTTTATTTGGAGTTGGTTCGTGATTTCATCCAGATCTAGTCCCAGTCCTCCAACATCTTCCAGGAGTGATTTCGCTTCATCAACGTCCTCCTCCAGAGAATTTGATACCCGGCCATGATCTCTAAAGGCATCGATGGTTTGAGGAGGCATTGTATTTACAGTTTCAGGTCCAATCAGCTCATCGACGTACATCGTATCCGGATATGCCTTATTCTTAGTGCTGGTTGAGGCCCAGAGCAATCGCTGTCGTCGAGCCCCTGCTTTGGCCAATTTATCGAAATCCTTCCCGTAGAATAATTCTTTAAACTTCTGATATACGA
>BTQB01000152.1:0-6250 GCA_036985655.1 Anaerolineae bacterium
TGCTTCATGCTAAGTGTGAATGGGATGGCCCTCAACGCCGTGGGCAGCTTCCATCATTGATTCAGATAATGTCGGATGAGCATGGACATTTCTGGCAACCTCCTCGGCCGTGAGCTCAGCGAAATGCGCCAGGGTCAGCTCTGGTAATAATTCGGTAACCTCTGGACCTACCATGTGGGCGCCGAGTATTTCGCCATAACGAGCGTCCGAAATTATTTTTACGAATCCCTCTCTTTCGCCCAGGCCTAAGGCCTTTCCATTGGCTTGAAATGGAAAACGACCTACCTGAATTTCATAGCCCTCAGCCTTGGCCTGCTCCTCTGTGTAGCCAAAACTGGCTACCTGAGGCACACTGTAAGTGCATCTTGGCAACATTCGATATTCAAGCGGCACAGTTGGATATTCGGCTATAGTCTCGGCCGCAACTATTCCCATTGCCGACCCGACATGAGCCAGCATAATCCCCTCCGGGGAAACAACATCTCCAATAGCGTATATATTTTTTACATTAGTACGCATATAATCATCAACAGCGATAGTTCCATTCTCATTGAGAAGGACTCCAGTAGATTCAAGTCCGATATCTTCTACATTTGGACGGAACCCCACAGCTACCAAAACCTGATCCGCTTCAAGAGTATCGCCGCTGTTAAGAGTGACCTTCACCCCCATTTCTTCGATCTTAGCTTGTTCGACCCGAGCGTTAAGATGGTATTTTATGCCTAACTTCTTATAGGCTTTTTCCAGGATAGCACTGGCTTCGGGATCTTCATTTGGCAGCAGGTGATCCAACATCTCTACTATTGTGACGTCAACGCCATAATTCGCCCAGATATATGCAAACTCGATCCCGATAGGACCGCCGCCAACGATTATTGCTTTATCTGGCAATGATTCAGCCATAATCGCTTCAAAATAAGTGATTATCTTCTCGCCATCAATCTCAACACCTGGAATTGAATATGGCCTGGCGCCCGTGGCAATAATGAAATCCCGAGAGGCAATCTCCTCTGATGAGTCGTCATTAAGATCGACCCGAAGGCTGTTTTTACCTGTGAATGTCCCAGTGCCCTCATAGACGTCAATCTTATTCTTCTTCATCAAGAATCCAACGCCTTTAACCAGCCGCTGTGAGACCTGGCGACTTCGCTTAAAAGCAACGCCATAGTCCATTTTAAGATTATCGAAACTAAAACCGAATTCCTTGGCTCGATTGTTCAAGGTGTGGGCGATCTCAGCATTTTTTAATAGCGCTTTTGAAGGGATACAGCCAACATTTAGGCAAACACCACCCAGTTCATTCTTTTCAATCACGGCGGTCTCTTTACCAAGTTGAGCCGCTCGGATGGCGGCGACGTATCCAGCAGGACCGCCGCCAAGCACTGTCACATCATGTTTTTTCGCCATTAGTTAATCTCCCGTCGATGGTTTTGGATTGCACATCGATTTTACCGCCCAAGAAAGTGGGAGGTCTACTTCTATTCATAATGGTTCGCTCCCAGAAAATTCAA
The DNA here is from genome assembly GCA_036985655.1 of Anaerolineae bacterium. Lineage (GTDB taxonomy): Bacteria > Chloroflexota > Anaerolineae > Promineifilales > Promineifilaceae > UBA11865. Next base: position 1,512 of record BTQB01000152.1, read on the forward strand.
CATTTGGAGGCATTCATCAGGCACATCCATTGAGATAAGATTATACCTTTAGGATTATGAGAAGCCCAAAGGAGATTATCACAGAGCAGGAGTCAGATATATAATGGGCAAGATGGGATTTCCTGAATGGACACTGTTGGGGATGGGCTTATCCCTCTTAGGTGCGCTTGTCGCCTTATCCCTAGCCCTGCTAGGCCAAGCGCCGGGTCTGCTAAAACGTACTGGTCTGGTTGGGGCTAGGCTGGATCAAAATGTACGTGCGTTTACCAGTTATGCCTTTGCTTTATTACTACTTGCAGTCGGTTTTTTTATAGCAGGCGTTCCACTTGGTCCGGGGGCAGAAACTTCGGCCGTGTCGAACAATGCCAATATATCTGCTCAACCTGCTGGTACCTCCAGTATGATTGAAGCCAGTCCGAGTCAGCCACCGTTAAGTTCAACCCCCATCGTTACCTCGACGGCAGCAACTCCTATTACCGGCGCATTTGGAGGTCCGCCATCTGGGGGAATTGAAAAAACCCCCACCGGCGCCGATCTGGCAACAGCTGCAACATTATCAGGTACGGTGACAGACACAGATGCTACTATAAGTTCAGAGCTGATTCCAACCAATACACAGCTGCCACCAACACCTCTTCCTGAACCTGCAACAACCACACCAACTTCAAGCCCAAGTCCCACCCGAACACCCAGCCCAACTATCACGCCGACCCCAATCGTAAGCCAGACTGCTAAGATCGATACTGCTGGCAGCACCATTTGGCTTGTTCGCTCGCCAGGAGGGCGAAATCTTGTAACCATCACCGATGGCGAGGTGGTGATTATTCTACCCAGACATGCAAATCAGGGAGGAATTCTTTGGCGAGAGGTTAGCACGGGGAGCGGAATTGTTGGCTGGGTTCAGGAGGAATTTCTTAATTATTTTGAGTTGTCTGACTAAATTCCCCGGCAATTTAGTTTTCTAAGGTATCAAGTTCTCAGGAATTATGCGATGTGTTAGCCTTCAAGGAGTGCTTCTACTGCCTCCAGGCTCGCAGGCAGCTCAATCGGATCGGCAGATTGAGCGATTGCAGTTGATGGATCTTTAAGTCCATGTCCGGTAAGGACGACTGCAATCTTCTTGTTTATTGGATTAATTGTATCCAGTTCGATCTCCTGGATCAGAGCGGCTAATCCCGCGGCCGAGGCCGGCTCTACAAACAGGCCCTCTAGTTCAGCCAACATCTGCCAGCTTGCCATTATCTGGCTGTCCGTCACTGCAACTATCGACCCCTTAGATTCCTCAACGGCCTTGACAGCCTCAGCCCAGCGGGCTGGATTTCCTATCCGAATCGCTGATGCAACGGTATCTGGATCCTTCACAACCCTTCCAAGAACGATTGGCGCCGCTCCTGAAGCTTGAGCCCCTAATAGCCTTGGTAATCCTCTTTTGTACTGGCGGTAGCCCATCCAGTAAGCAAAAATGTTGCCCGCGTTGCCCACGGGTAAACAGTGCCAATCTGGGGCTGACCCCATCAACTGATCACATATTTCAAACGCCCCTGTCTTTTGCCCCTCTATTCGCCATGGATTGACTGAATTAACGAGGGCTAACGGCCTTTTTTTGGCAATCTGGCGAACGATTTCCAATCCGTCATCAAATGAACCCGATATGCTAATAACCTCAGCTCCATGAGCTAAAGTTGCTGCCATTTTTCCCTGGGCAATTTTCCCTCGTGGAACAAGAACCAAACAACGAAGGCCAGCCTTCGCTGCATAAGCGGCCGCACTGGCTGCTGTATTCCCCGTGCTGGCGCATATTACTGCTTCAGCTCCCTCGCTCAACGCCTGGCTTATAGCAACCGTCATGCCCCGATCTTTGAATGAACCGGTTGGATTAAGGCCCTCATATTTCAGGAATAAATTTAGGTTGGCGCCAGGGGCAATTTCCTCAGCCAATTTTTCAGCCTGGATGAGAGGTGTGGCTCCCTCCAGAAGAGTGATTATTCGGATATCCTGATTTAAGGGTAGATAATCTTTGTAGGCGGCTATTATTCCAGGCCAGGGTCCATTAACCACGCGGTATTACCAATGATTGACCCGGTTGAATGAAATATGGCGAGACGAGGTTGTTGGCAGCGGCAATCGACATCCAGGGGATACCATATGTGAGGGCTATACCTAGCAGCGATTCACCCGGTTGAACAACATGAGTAAATTCAGGGGACGGCCCTGGGGTACTCACGGGGATCTTTATGACCTGCCCGGAGTAAATTTGATTTGGGTTGATTATGCCATTAGCTTCAGCAATCTCAACCCAACTAACGCCAAACCTCAAGGCAATTAAAGAAAGCGTATCACCAGGAAGAACAGTATAGTCGGTAAACTCAGACGGAGGTTCTATTGGCTCAGGGGGTTCTTCTGTATCAGAGCCACTATCCTCCCCGGTCTCTGTACCAGAGCCAGTCTCCTCTCCACCGTTTGTTTCGCTATCGGTTGCTGTTTCTGATGTTCCCGGGACCAGAAGTATCTCACCAGCGTAAATGCTGTCGGTATTTATTATATTATTTAATTCAGCCATTTCGGCCACAGTTACACCATAAATAAGACTAATTCGGTAAAGATTTTCTCCAAAAGCTACTGTGTGTGTGATGACGGTTGCTTCACCTTCCCCACCATCTTCTCCAGTAGTTTCTTCTGCTGATTCCCCGGCTTCCTCCTCTTCACCACCACCGGCCGGTTCATCTTCAGTAGATCCTTCTGAATCCTCGGAAGGAGGTTCATCCTCCTGGACTGTATCGCCCTCAGTTTCGCCAGATTCCACATCCGTATCGTCAGGGCTGTCAGATTCGGAGCTACCATCCTCAGCTCCTCCCTCTTCGGTTGGCTCATCCCCTTCGCCAGCTTCACTATCCTCGACTGGGGTTTCACCAACCTCATCAGCCGGCTCTTCTGTTATACCCTCTACAGGCTCATCTGTTGGTTCTTCCGGCGCTTCCTCAGCTCCACCCTCTTCCTCCCCTGCATCAACATCACTCGGAGGGGTTGCAGCTTCACTTACGACTGTCACCACTACCGGGGTCGGCAAATCTTCTTGTTCATTGTTAGATGTGAGGGGTCGTTCGCAGGCTGCAAGAATTAATGCCATGAGCATAATCACCGGCAGAATTCGTGGTATTCGCAATCTTGGGAACATTGCACTACCTCCCTATGAAACGACCTCAATGGATTGAAACAAACCCAGAGTAAATTACGCTTTAATATAACATAATCTACTCATTACGTAAAGTAATACCCCAGTACCATTGGTAAAAATTTCTTAATAAAAATCAGATTGTTATTCTGGGTGAGGGAATCTAAATCTTTCTCCCAAACAAGCGCCAGATAGAGTGATTTTTACAAATAGCTGCAGAAGGACAAATGTTATCGATCAGCCTTTAGCATGGGAATTTTTATTCCCCTTTCCATGGCGACTTCGATGGCTTTTTGGTATCCAGCATCAACATGGCGAGCAACTCCCATTCCTGGATCGGTTGTCAACACTCGTTTCAAACGCTTTGCAGCGGCCGGTGTGCCATCGGCAACGATGACCTGGCCTGCGTGCAAACTATAGCCAATGCCTACACCGCCACCATGGTGAAAACTAACCCAGGTGGCTCCACCAACAGCATTGATCAGAGCGTTAAGAATCGGCCAATCGGCGATGGCATCTGAACCATCCTTCATACTTTCTGTCTCCCGATTCGGGCTGGCGACGGATCCAGCGTCAAGATGATCTCGGCCGATCACAATGGGCGCTTTGATCTTGCCGCTGGCTACAAGGTCATTAAATTTCAGCCCGGCCTTATCGCGCTCCCCGTATCCAAGCCAGCAAATTCGGGCCGGCAAACCCTGAAAACGCACTTGATCTTGAGCCAATTTTATCCATCTATGGAGATGTTCATCGTCAGGAAATAGCTCAAGGATCGCTTTATCAGTCTGGTAAATGTCCTCCGGATCGCCGCTTAATGCCACCCATCGAAAGGGGCCCTTGCCTTCACAAAAGAGGGGTCGAATATAGGCGGGTATGAATCCGGGGTAGCTAAAAGCCTCTTCAACTCCTTCATCAAAGGCACGCTGGCGAAGATTATTGCCGTAATCAAAGACAATTGAGCCCCGTTTTTTAAAGCCCACCATGGCTTCGCAGTGGCGGGCCATTGATATTCCGGATTGTTTAATAAAATCTGCCGGTGATCGCTCCTTCAACTCCCGGGCTTCATTGATATCCATTTTGTCCGGGAAGTAGGCAAGGTAATCATGGGCTGGCGTCTGATCTGTCACGATATCAGGGACAACCCCCATCTTCAATAAATCAGGAAAGACAGTTGCCGCATTGCCAATCAGACCGATTGAACGCGGCTGCCCTTCATTAACATAATGTCGAACCCGTTTCAGCGCACCCTCCATATCTTCCGCGACCTCATCTAGATAACGATGTTCAAGGCGTCGCCTGGCCCTCCATTCATCTACTTCAACGATCAGGCAGACGCCGCCGTTCATGGTCACCGCCAGGGGTTGGGCCCCGCCCATTTCACCCAAACCAGCGGTCAGCACCCATTTCCCCTTCAAAGATGGCCATCCCTCCGCCTTTGCCGCTGCCGCGAATGTCTCGTAAGTACCCTGAAGAATCCCCTGGGTACCGATGTATATCCAGCTGCCAGCCGTCATCTGGCCATACATGATCAGACCCTCGGCTTCCCATTTATCAAAATTCGACTGGG
>BTQB01000153.1:0-6235 GCA_036985655.1 Anaerolineae bacterium
AACTCCGTTGGTTTGGATGTTCGCCCCATCTAAAACTTCAATCACTGTTTGGGACTCGCGCCATTCGTTCTCCCCAGGTGTTCCAAATCGAGCAGAAGCGCAAACGCGGCCGCTTAAGTTCGTCGGGACAAAAAGCAATCCCCACCATTTCCCACTGCCATTCAGGCGGAAACTCTCAACAGCGGCCTGCTGCCTGCACTCTTCATTCCATAGTGAAACAGTAACGAGATTGTTGAGCGGCTGCTGCACCCAGCCATCGAAGAGCAGGTAATAACCGCTTACTGTCCGATCCCCGATACTGGGCCGGAATAGGTCTATCGCCCTACCTGCGGGCTCATCCGGCAGTCGAAGATCAATGGTTAGCTCATCTGAACCCTTTATCAGGTTATCTTGATCGCTAACTGCTGCTAACAGGTAAGCTGGTCCTGAAACCCATTGGGGGATGGATAAACTCGCCTGCCAATTGTTGATCTCGTTGACTTCTGCCCTGGCCTGGTCTAACTGGATCCCGGTTGCGCTAAGGAGAGAAACAGAAATGAATTCTGTCGCATCCAGCCGAGCCCGGCCGCCAGTGATTAGCTCATCACCCAACCGAAACTCCGAACCTTCAGAAGGAAAAGTGATATTGACGCCGGATGGAGGTAACGGTGTTGGCTCTCGTGTGGAAACAACGGGAGTAGGTGTATTTGTGGGCGCTAATGTGGGCTCTGAAACTGTAGGTTCAACGGCTGTAGGTTCGGTGGCTGTAGGCTCAAGGGCCTTAATCGTTGCCGGGATAGTAGGGGGGGAAGTAGCAATCAGAGCTGGAGCTTCGGCCGTTGGAACAAGGGTTGGCGACGTTTCCGCCTGGTTACAGCCTGCAGCCATCAATATCAAGATGATGAGGATAATCGATGCTCTCACACAGTTAACCACTTTTTTCCAATCATGGTACAAAAGAGAATAAACCAGTGAACGCCTCTAATTATTGATAATAGTTTCCAAGTTTATTGGCCAAATCTTAAATCGAAATTTGGATCCTAATTCATTATAACCGAGGGTTATTTCGCAAGCATGATCACCTATTAGCCATCTTTGCTTTGAAAGAAGGTCATGGTTACAATGCTCCAGGTTACCTAAAACCATGTCATTTTTCCTCATTCTATTCCTCATTTTTCTGATGGCCGGAGCGGGGATTACCGCCTATATGGCTCATCGGGGGCACAAGTACAGCAATCTGATTGGGGCAGCGATTATCCTTGGGATTCTAATCCTGTGGGTATTAGCAGGAAGGCAGCTGCCCCTTCAGCTGGAGAGCAAGGTAAACCCAGCGATATTGAGCCCACCAAGTTGGAATCTCTATGTAGATAAGGTGACCTGGCAGTTAACATTAATAACAATTGTTTTAGCGGCCGGGGTTATCCTTGCCCTCGACGTCTGGAACCGCGTTATTGGACCAATAAATGGAAGCCCTCGTGTTAAGGCACAAACCACACCGCTGATCTTTCTTTTGCTGGCTGCAACATTCCTGGCACTCTGGTCGAATTCACTTATCACACTGATACAAAGCTGGGCCTTATTTATCATAACCTGGTCACTATTCTATGGCTTAACCAGTACAGATGCGGGCAAATGGCGAACAATATTATTCCGCAGTTCTGCACTATCAATAAGTTTAATCTTTTTATGGTTAGCCAATGCCAGTAATGGCGGGTCCGCCGGCAGCTTAAGCGATATTCAGAACTGGACCAGAGAATCCGCTTATTGGGCGCTGATGGCGTCATCGGTTTTCCTTGGATTAATATTCCTTCATTGGTGGCGGCCGCTAGAAAGCAGCTTGCCGGCCGCTGCGGACTCCCTCATCCACTTATTGCCAACAATATGTGGAGGTTGGCTTTTCATTCAAATTAGCGCCGGGATGGGCCACGACTTTACTTCAAGGTTAATCATTACAGCATTGAGTCTGATAGGATTATTAACGGGCGCAACGCTGGCCTGGGCAAATGCCAAACGTCCCAGGCGCCTTCCACCCTATCTAACCCTGTCATTTGTAAACATAGTCGCTTTGACGGCCGTCTGGGTAGATTTGGAGGCTGCTGCGGCTGAACTAAGGATTTTACTATTGGCACTGGGTGGCCTCTTCCTTTTTTCTTCATGGTCAGAGCACAGCAGCCGGTGGGAGCGGATTATCTCAACCATTTTCGTGATAGCGTTGGCTGGCTTGCCATTAACTATTGGCTTCAATGGAAGAGTTAGCCTTTATCGAACATGGTTAGAAGGAGGTCAACTGCTATTAGCGCTGGTGGTTTCCTTAATTCTTGTGGCCATTATCGGCGCAGCCTTATTGATAATCCTTCGGCGAGATAGCTCAAAAACCGGGGTCAGCCCTCAAAATTTTGGTGACTTGGAATATAGTGCACTGTTGCTGCTGTTGGCTCTTGGTCTTATTGGATTTAACGGTATAGAACAATTTCCCAAAAACGTAGTGGCCCTTTTGTTTATCTTGATTCCGGCATTGGGCGGCTATCTCTTTTGCCGCCAATCAGTTCAAGCTTATGAGCTTCAGCAGACAGTCGGACGAGCATTACATTTCGACTTACCTCGTCGTCAAATATATGAATACTTATCCGAGATTCTTTCAAATATTGAATCGATCATTCGAGAAGGCGCTGCCATTTTAGAGGGTGAGGGCGGAATGCTTTGGCTGTTAATAATTGTAATAATTCTTTGGATAGCAAGAATCAGCTAGTGGATAGCCTGATGAACATTGGAAATTAGCGAATGCCCAATATTCTGGATTTTCTAGATTTTTTTAGTTTTCTTCAGGGTACTCTTGGAGTTATTGTAGTCCTAACAACGGCAGCGACTATCTTTGTTGTACGTGATTGGCGGCTGTCTCTAATCTCTCTAGCCATTCAATATTTAGTAGTCGGTTTGCTGTTTGCTGAGGTGTTGTTACCTCATCTGGCTTTTATGAAGGTGATAGTTGGATTATTTATTACACTGATTCTATACATAACAGCCCGGCAGGTAAATTGGGGAAGTTTGCCGATCGATGTATCGCCTGAAGAGGCGGTCCAGCTAAAACAGGAAAGGCTGATCCGGCTTGGTCCATATATGCTGCCAACCGATGCACCCTTTCGACTCTTCTTGGGATTAACTATAGCGTTGATCGTATTTGCAGTTAGCCAGCGTGCATTATTGCAATTACCGGTCGTTTCTAGTGACTTCGGTAGTGCTATTATCGGGCTAGTTGCCTATGGTCTGGTAGGAATGAGTCTAACAACTGAACCGCTTAAAGCTGGACTTGGGCTGCTAACATTTATGACTGGCTTTGAGCTGTTCTATAGTTCGCTGGAACAATCAGTGGCGATGTTGGTGATGCTTGCTGTAACGAATTTAATCTTGGCGTTGGCAATTTCATATCTTGTCCAGGCAAGGCATGCTTACCGCCAACTCCTGGATTAACTTGATCATAGCTCGTATTGAAAGATCCCATATGGACGATTGTAAACGACGTAAACGAATCATTTCTAGACTGCCCGTTCGACCAGGGAAAGTCTCCATAATGAATGAAACATAACTCATGCCTGGACCTTTATTTCTGATTCTCGGACCGTTGGTGTTAGCCTCGATAGCCTTATTGCTGCGACGCTGGCAAAAAGTCACCATTTTATTCGGAGTTGGGTCGATTCTAATTCTCGTTATCGGGCTTATACAAATCTCAATTGATGGGGGAAGGGGGGCCCTGGGCACTGATAGGTGGCTTGTATTTGGCCGAGAAATAGCCTTATCCGAGCCTATCTGGTGGACGCTGCTCACGACTTATATTGTCATGGGAGTAATCTTCCTTATTTCATTTGTTTTCGTCCAAAGCACGATTTTCATCCCATTGGGAATAGGCCTTCTATCACCTCTGGCAGCAGCGATTATGGTACGGCCGTTTGTATTCGGCGCAGTTCTACTGCTTATGGTTGCATCTGCAGTCGCACTCCTCATACAAGGAGAACGGGCAGGGTCAACCCTGGCGAGCTGGCGTCACCTGGCAATTTATGCTTTGGCGCCCCCTTTACTTCTGATTGCCGGTTGGCTGCTGGAGACAGACCAATCCCAATTGCTGAGAACAGCGCCAACTTTATTTTCAATAGCCTTCATAATTTTATTAGTTGGATTCCCCTTTCATATTTGGGTAGCGCCGGCATCAACCGAAACCGATTCTTTAGTGCTGGTGGTCGCTCTTGGCTTAGTTCAATTAATCGTCATATTCTTTTGCATTAACCTACTTCGGAGCAATCCGATTGTTTTGAGAAGCTCTCAATTTTCCCTCTTTCTGCGTTCCAGCGGAATTATCACGCTTTTGCTTGCTTCAATACTGGTGCTCACAGCGCCATCAGTAGGAAGACTTATCGGTTATCTGATAATGATCGATCTAGGTTCGACGATATACGCATTGGCTTTAAACAGTGATGGCGGGTTGGAATTAAGCATTAAATTGATTTTACTGCGTACCCTTAGCTTATTATTAATTGCGACCGGTTTATCAATGGTCAACCAGATAACAAAAAAGAAAGATGGGAATCGACCTCCTGCTACGAGCGTGCAGAGTATTTACCGTGGAATCGGAAGAACTTATCCTATGGCAACCCTTATACTCATCTATGGCGCTTTGTCTATGATTGGTGCGCCGCTCACTCCTGGATTTTCAGGCAAATGGGCATTAGTATCACTTGCCAGTCAACAATCCACCCAGGGGGCAATAATCATTGTAATTGCCTTGACAGCTGGTATTGTTGGTCTTATTAGATGGGTTGTAAAGTTTTGGGAGCCCGTCCCTGCAGAAGATTTTTCTGAAGTTACAAGGTCAAATGGAGTAAGAATCGCTGCCAGCTTATCCTTAATCATGGGCATCATAATTACCCTGTCCCCAGAATTTGTTGGCGAGCTAATCAGCCGTATTTTAGTACCGTAAGTATATTGCGGCGTTGGGGCATCATGTTAGACTTTTTAAATGCCAAGCCAGTGGTATGCGCTTCATGTGAAGCCGCACAAAGAACGAATAGTTAATGACGGCTTAAAAGCAAAAGACCTGGAGATCTATTACCCGGTCTTAAAGAAAAAGCCAGTCAACCCGCGTTCCAGGAAGGAACAGCCCTTTTTTCCTGGTTATTTCTTTGTCTATTTAGATCTCGATGAATTTGGGCCAAACGCCCTCAAGTGGACTGAAGGGACCTATGGCTTAGTTGAATTTGGCGGTCAGCCAGCGGCCGTTCCTGATATACTGATTAAGAATCTAAAGAACCAAATAACGAACCTTGGGCTGAAAGGCGATCTGAATAAAGATGCGTTGAAAACTGGCGATCCGGTTCGTATAGTTACCGGTCCATTTGAAGGATATGAAGCGATATTTGATGCACATCTTGCAGCAAAAGACAGAATTCAGGTGATGCTAACGTTCCTCAGAGCACAGCCCAAAAAATTACAGCTGGAATCGTCTAAAGTAATTAAAGTTCGTCGTTAGTAAACTTAGTTCGCCGTTAGTTTAAGGTCTAGAAAGGCGTTAGTGAATGAAAGAAGCTCTTATTAGGAAATTTGAACAACGCAGGGGAACAGTTGGTGTTATTGGTTTGGGATATGTTGGTCTTCCCCTAGCGGTGGCTTTTGGCGAAGCAGGTCTTGATGTGATTGGTGTTGATGTCGATAAAACGAAGGTGAATAGCATCAATGAGGGGAAAAGCTACATCGATGATGTACCTGAGGAACAGTTAGCAGAACTTGTCGAAAGCGGGTCGTTTAGGGCAACAACAGATTACCAAGAATTAGTCCAGGCGAACGCGATATCGATTTGTGTTCCTACACCCCTGCGGAAAACCGGTGATCCAGACATATCATACATCGTTGCTGCGGCCGATAAACTCGCTCAAGTTGGTGGTACAGGAAAATTGATTGTTCTTGAGAGTACAACTTATCCAGGTACGACCGAAGAAATCATCGTTCCAAAGCTGCTTGGCAATGGGGATGTGGTTGGCGAGGATGTATTTATAGCCTTTTCTCCTGAACGAATCGATCCAGGTAGGACGGACTATACGGTTTTTACTACGCCCAAAGTTATAGGTGGGGTGACCGATGATTGTCTCGCTGTGGCCCTGGCCCTTTACGGAACTATCGTCGAACAACTTGTGTCAGTGTCGAACACAGCCACGGCTGAGATGGTAAAATTATTGGAAAATACATTCCGGGCGGTAAATATTGGCCTGGT
>BTQB01000154.1:0-6217 GCA_036985655.1 Anaerolineae bacterium
GTTTCGATTATCAACAATGGCGACCGGCCGGTATCATTAATTGGCTGGAAAATGACTGATGAAGATGGAAACGCTTACACCTTCGGTCAAATTACCTTATTTGGCGAGGGGGCAGCGATAGCAATTCATACAACAACAGGACAGGACGGACCAACTGATCTATATTGGGGAAATCAAGAAGCAGTTTGGGAGCTGGGAGAAACTATCACTCTAGTGGACAGCGAGGGAACAGTCCGGGCAACCTTGGTTGTAAAGGGTCCTTAGCGGGCTCGAATAACATGACATTTTAGAATTATAAAAATATAAGATGTTTAACAGGGAGGCCGCATCATGCGTTATCGTGGACTTTGTGATCCAAAAGGAGAATTATTTGCCTACTTAGATGGCCTGGTTCTTTATTCATTGGACGATCAACAAACAGGCCGGCTGGAGGGGGATTATATCGTCGACCTTGAGGGAAATCGTGTCTGGCGAATTTATAATGACGGTGTATATTCGCTGGATTCCATGGAGGCTGTTGGTTACCTCAGCGATAAAACGCCTGAGGACAGGTAAACCAGGTGGATTTTCTTGCTGATCATCAACCAATAATAACCTCCACCAACAAAAACTGCTGAAAGCAGAAGTTACAAAGAGAGGCCGTATGCGTTTAGGGGCTCAAATTAGCACCGCTGGTGGTTTACATAAAGCATTCGAACGGGGTGCGGAAGTTGGCTGCGACTCAATCATGATCTTTACGAAGAGCAATCGCCAATGGAAGGCAAAACCGCTTGATGAGAAGGCCATCGATTCCTTTCATAATGCAGCTAGCGAATTTGATAAGATATACCCTGTAGCCGTTCACGCCAGTTATTTAATAAATATAGGTTCGTCTGATGAAGCATTGTGGGAAAAGTCGTACCAGGCGTTAAAGGTTGAGGTAGAGCGGGCAGAAGCCCTGAGTATTTCAACCGTGACCTTCCATCCAGGTGCCTTCATTAAGGCTGACGAAGAAACTGGTTTGTCGAATATAGCTCGGGGCCTCAACCGGCTTTTGGAGGAGACCAAAGGATTTAATACCCTTATTTGCCTGGAAACTATGTCTGGCACCGGTACAACTCTTGGTTTTCGATTCGAACATCTTGCTAACCTGATAGAGCAGGTCCAGGGAACTTCTCAGCCAGAACGGATAGGCGTCTGCTTCGACACCTGCCACGTGTTTTCTGCAGGATATGATATACGGACACCTGAAGAGTATGAGAAAACTCTAGCTCAATTTGACAAGGTGGTTGGATTGGAGCGAATCAAATGCTTTCATTTTAACGACAGCAAGCATGATTTTGGTGAACGAAAAGACCGGCACGAACATATTGGCCGGGGGGCCATCGGTCTTGAGGGCTTCAGGCACTTCGTTAATGATCCTCGTTGGGCCGATCATCCCGCCCATTTAGAGACCCCAAAGGTTGAGGAGGATGAAGAAGGAAATGAGATCCAAATGGATGTAGTGAACCTGGCTACTTTACGCGATCTGATCAATTAGGTCTGCTTCCATTACGCTAAACGATATATATTAATTATTGACCAGGGAAATAGATATTTGCGCATTTTCTCGAACAATTTCTTTCTTCTATAATGATCATTGTCGACGGTCATCTTGATCTTGCCTTTAACGCCCTTCGCCACGGCCGGGATCTGCTTCAACCACTTGCTGAACTGCGCCAGTTCGAGGAAAAGACAGGCGCTGAAAGCCGGAAACTAAATGGAACTGCCATCGTTACACTCCCTGCTCTACAGGAAGCTGGTGTAAAAATCGTTTTTGGATCCCTTTTCGTTCCTCCTATCTCAAGAGCAGTGTCAGAACACCCAGGAAGATTCTTTTACCGGAACAAGGAGGAGGCTTTTAGGTTAGCCATGGAGCAGATGGACTACTATCATCGGCTTGCCGACGACCTGCCCTACCTCCGGCTGGTGACCGATCATTCGGCATTAAACAAAGTGCTTGACAGCCCCCAACTCCTTGGAATTGTACCGATGATGGAAGGGGCTGATTCAGTTCGGGAGCCATCAGAGGTAGAGATGTGGTATGAACGCGGTCTAAGAATGATAGCCCTGGCCTGGGACGATACTGGCTACTCTGCGGGTGCCTGGCGCGGGGTCGGTGGATTGACCGAAGACGGCCGGCATCTCCTGGAGCTCATGGCTGACTTAGGCTTCATCCTTGACCTGAGCCACATGAGCGAGCCAGCCACATATGAGGCGCTGGACAGCTATGATGGCAGGATCGTCGCCTCTCATAGCAATGTCCGCCGCCTGGTGCCAGCTCAAAGGCAGCTCAGTGACCGGCAGATTTATCGAATTGCAGAACGTGATGGCGTGATCGGTATCGTTCTCTATAATAAATTCTTAAAAGCTGATCACAAGCGGGGCGACCCGAAGGAAGCTGTTACCATAGATCATGTCATCGCCCACATAGATCATATCTGCCAGTGTGTCGGGTCCTCGCTCCATGCTGGCCTCGGCAGCGATTTCGACGGCGGTTTTGGCCTCGAGGATGTCCCGGCTGAAATCGATGAGGTGTGTGATCTAAAGCTGATAAGTAACGCATTGGCTGAACATGGATACGAAACAAACGATGTTGAAAATATTATGGGAGGCAACTGGCTCCGGGTATTAAATGAAACGCTGCCTGTTTGAGGTGAATTATGGCCGTACGTGAAGGAAGATGGGACTGTCAATACTGTGGAACAAAAGGAAATTTGGGTCGCCATAAAGCTTGCCAAAAATGCGGCCGCTCCCGGCCAGCAGGGACAAAGTTTTACCTGCCATCAGAGGAAGAGGCCGCGGTTTTGGATGCAAATCTGCTAAAAATTGCAAAGGCCGGTCAGGATTGGATTTGCGAGTTTTGTGGATCGAGCAACGATTCTGAAGCCACGATATGTTACAATTGCGGGGCTCCAAGGGAGGGGACCAGCCCAGTCCAGGAAATCAAGGAATACGACCTGGGCCAAACGCCAGATAGCGGCGATATGACCTTCGACGAGACACCCGAACGTCCAATATCACAGCCGGAAAGCGCACCAAAGAAAAGCAAACGGCCCCTCTTAATCATCGGGGGTGTATTGTTGGGCCTGATTCTTCTATGTGCCCTCATTTTCGCCGGGATAGCCATATTTAGCAGCAAGGATGTTGATGCTTCTGTTAGTGGATTCCAATGGGATCGTTCAATTAATGTCGAAGCCTACCAGACGGTAACCGAGGAGGATTGGTCTGTTCCAACAGGTGGCCGTACCATCGACCAACGCCAGGAAATCCGTCGGTACGAGACGATCCTGGACCGTTATGAGACCCGCCAGCGCGAGATCCAGGTTCAGGTTGGAGAAGAGACTTATGTTTGCGGTCAGCGAGATCTAGGTAACGGCTTTTTTGAAGATATCGAATGCTCCAACCCCATTTATGAAACCCAGATAGAGGAGTATGAAGAAGCCGTATACAGAGAGGAGCCAGTTTATGACACCTTCTATACCTATGAAATCGATAAGTGGATTGTTGTTCGCTCCGAATCTGACTCGGGGGTAGACCATAATGCCCAATGGCCAGGGCTGATCCTGGCGGAAAATGAGCGTGAAGGGGAGCGATCAGAAAGCTACATCATCATCTTTGTCAACAATGATGGTGAAGAATATTCCATGGAGTTACCCTTCTCTGAATGGCAGGATTATGAAATGGGTCAGAACGTGCTGCTAAAATTAGACCTTTTTGGGAATTTAGACGGGGTTGAACCCTAACAACGCTCTTATTCTTGGGGGGGGGACAGCGACAATTAGCTATCGAATATTTACTATCTTACCGGTCCTCTTTGTGCACTGGAAAGATGCTCTTGGCCAGATTTTGAAAAAGCGCCCTGGTTGAAGCTTATTAATTCCCTGCACGCACCAGGGCCTGTGTACTCTTGTAAATATCATTGCTCTGCACCAGGGACTGGCCGACCAATACGGCATCGACGCCTATTCGGGACATCGTCTTCATATCCTCGGCCCCTTTGATGCCGCTTTCCCCAACAACCAGGATACCATCAGGAATTAAGGCTCGCAGACGAGCCGTATTATTAAAGTCCACCTCGAAGGTATTAAGGTTCCGGTTATTTATACCGATCAGACCTGGGGACAGCTCCAATGCTTTCTCTAAATCTTCGATAGAATGAACCTCAACCATCGCATCCATCTTCAAATCCGCAGCCTGCGACATCAGCCGGCCGAGCTGGCTTTGTTCAAGCACCGCGGCAATCAGCAATATTGCATCGGCCCCATAGGCTCTTGCTTCGAATAATTGGTAGGGATCAAAGATAAAATCCTTGCGCAGTACGGGAATGCCGCGTTCTTCAGCCTGTCGCAGCGTGGAACCGGAAGAAGTCGACTTCTTGATTAAAGCCTGTTTCACGTCTAGTAAATGATCGAGGGAGCCCTGGAAGTAGCGGCCGTTGGTCAAAACTGATATAGCCCTGGCTCCAGCGTTAACATACGTCTGGGCCAGTGCAACCGGCTCATAATCCCGGACCAGCAAGCCCTTGCTTGGCGAGGCCCGCTTACACTCAGCTATTAGCGCAACCCCAGGACTTCCAATCGCCGCTTTGAGGCCTGTTACCTCTGGTGCAAAATCGGCCAACGCTCGCAGGTCAGCCAATGGTACGGCCCTCTTCCGCTTTGGCAGCTGCTCCCGTTCGTAGGCCATGATTTCATCAAGGATTTTCCCCCGCTTTCTTGCTTTCTTTGATACGCTCATTAAGCCACTACCGCCTATCCGGCTCACAACTGCTGAACTATTCTACTCTCGGAAACTTTGAGTCATTTCTATCCAAGCTTCGAGGGTTCGCAGGGCCCCGCCGCTGTCTATCGATTCCCTTGCCTTTCCCAAACCAGCATCTAGATCCTGGTTGTCCAAACTTAAAGCAGCCGCTGCGTTTAGAAGAACAATGTCCCGCCTGGGGCTGTTGTCTTTACCTGCCAAAATATCAATAGTTATGCGGGCATTTTCCTCCGGATTTCCGCCCCTAAGATCAGCTAATGTCGCTCTTTCAAAACCAAACGTTTCCGGATCGAGCACCGATGAGGTTACCGAACCATCCTTGAGCCTGCTGCAATAATTGATGCCGGTTGTGGACAGTTCATCCATGCCATCTGCGCCGTGGACTACTAACGCAGCATTAGCGCCCAAGGCAGCTAACACATTAGCGACCGTTTCAGTCAGAGATCCATCATAAACACCCATTAGTTGGTGGCTTGCCCTGGCAGGATTGGTAAGGGGTCCTAAGAGGTTAAAGATCGTCCGCTGTCCTATTTCCCGGCGCGCTGCGATAGCATTACGCATGGCTGGATGGTGATTGACCGCGTAAAGAAAGCCGATATTAATCTCGTTGATGCAGGCAGCTACCTGCTCTGGATTCAAGTCAAGATTGCCGCCCAATGCCATCAGCACATCGGCCGACCCTGATTTTGAGCTGGCTGCCCTGTTGCCATGTTTGGCCACCTTGACGCCATAACCGGCGACAACGAAGGCAGCAGTTGTCGAAATGTTAAACGATCCTAGCCCATCTCCGCCAGTGCCACAGGTATCCACCAACATTTCTCCGGAGCTGACATCCGCTTCAACTCTGACGACATGAGCTCGCATAGATCTGGCGCTTCCGGCTATCTCGTCTGTTGTCTCGCCTTTCATGCGCAAGGCGGTTAGATAGCTGCCAATCTGTGCATCCGTCGCTAGGCCCTCCATGATCAAATCCATGGCCTCTTCAGCCTGCTCCACTGTCAGGTCTTGGCCGTTTATAACCTGGCCAATAACACTTTTAAGAGGCATGACTCACCTCCATTTTCCTAATTTCTTCAACCACCTAAATAAATTCAAATGACTCAACGCCTTCCCGCAAGAAAGTTTGAAAGTATTCGTTTACCATGCTCAGTTAATATACTTTCAGGGTGGAATTGGACGCCTGAAACCGGGAACTCTTTATGCCGCAGCCCCATGATCTCTCCATCTCTAGTGAAAGCGGTAATCTCCAGGGATTCTGGCAAAGGCTCCTCAACAATCAGAGAATGGTAGCGGGTCGCCTTGAAAGGGCTGGGCACGCCATTATAAAGACCCCGGCCATTATGATAAACATTGGAGGTTTTGCCATGCATTAGCCTGGGCGCCCGGTCAACGCGGCCGCCATAAACATGGGCGATACATTGGTGGCCTAAACAGA
>BTQB01000155.1:0-6215 GCA_036985655.1 Anaerolineae bacterium
AATTCGCACTTTGGAACTGTTAGGCGGTGTTCGCCGAAAGCAAAAGCTGCTCCAAATCCTGGAGCAAGAAGCCGCCCTCTTTTAACCGAGGAAAAAAAGATATGCGTATTGCCATTTTCTCCGATGTCCATGGAAACTTGACTGCTCTAGAGGCAGTGTTAGAACATCTGGCCAGCCAGCCGGATGTAGACAAGATCGTCTGTGCGGGCGATATATGCTTATTTGGCCCTCGTCCATTAGAGTGTCTGGACTTAATCCACCAATCAGATATTGAAAATTTGGTAGGTAACACCGATGAGTGGCTGAGAAACCCCCCGCCAATACACGATAATATGGATGAGGGCCTGAGGAAAAATCGACAAAATATCCAGGAATGGTGTTCGTGGACCCTCGATCAATTTTCTGAACCTGACCACATCCGTTTGGATGAAGTAAGGTCGGTCACCATGAGACGTTATTCGCCAACTGAAAATCCTGACGAAGATTTACTCGTCGTTCATGCGAATCCCATTGATCTGATGGAAGTGATTTATCCTTCAATAGATTCCCAGGTAAATATATTCGGAGAGGTCCGCCAGAGTGATGAAGATCTTGAACCGCTGTTAAAAGGCGTTCGAGCGGCCGCTCTTGCTTTTGGACATCTCCACATTCCCAGCATTAGAAATTGGGGAGATTTGTTGCTGGCGAACATAAGCTCGGTAAGCCTCCCAGGTGACAGCGACAAGCGAGCCAAGTACGCCATTCTATCCTGGTCGCCAACTAATAGGTGGACAGCTGAACATTTCTTCGTTGACTATGATGTAGCATCAGAGATAGTTGCTTACGACCGGCATAAGCCGCCTGGATGGGAAATTCGAGTAGAAACACTATCCAGAGCCGGCATTTATCCTCAATGATCTTAACTTAACGAACTATCGACGGTCCGAATCTGATCTTGTCAAGCAATCAATCGACTCGCTTCACATCATAAGAGAGGTCTTGGATCAGGCTTAAAACATAAATGAGGCTGTTGAGATTTTTAAGGGATACAACCTCGATATGGGTGGCCCGCCACTTCACTAATTGATTGCTGATGTGACAGGACGGTCACTATTGATCGAATATTTTGATGGGGAAATAGTTGTAATACCCAGTGAAGGAGCCTGGGAAGGGTCTACATTTTTTCTCCAGGCTCCCGTAAGGGATAATCCCGAGGGCCAATGTTGCCAATTTGATGTGATCTTAGACAAGCTAAGTGCTGAACGTGGGACTATTGATACATCCGAGGCAATGATTTGCTAGATCAGGTATCACAGTCTAACACCCAGCGGTCTATTGTTTATGATTTTAACTTTCGAGATATTTTCATTGCCACGGCCCGAGATTTCGACAGGATTTATCAGTTTGAACTTGAGACCCACTGATAAGATGCTTAGAATATTGGCTATCCTATCTATTTGAACCATCCGAGGACTAAATATGTCACCCTCCGAAGCGATCACTGTAACTGACCTCTATAAACATTTTGGGGATACCAAGGCTGTCGACGGGATATCTTTTTCAGTCCAGCAAGGAGAGATATTCAGCCTTCTTGGCCCAAACGGCGCTGGAAAGAGCACAGCCATTTCCATCCTTTCCTGTTTGCAGCAGCCTAACCGCGGGGATGCCTCCATCATGGGAAGATCAGTTCTCCAGGATCCACAGGCCGTTAAGAGCTTCATCGGCGTCGTTCCCCAAGAGATTGCCCTCTATGAAGATCTTTCCGCGAGGGAGAATCTGAGTTTTTGGGGGAAAATGTATGGGCTAAGAGGTCAACTTCTTAGATCCCGGGTGGATGAAGTCCTCATTCTTATTGGATTAACAGACAGGCAAAAGGACCGAGTCGGCAAGTTTTCGAGTGGCATGAAGCGACGGCTGAATATAGGCATAGCCTTCCTTCACCAGCCCGAGGTCATCATTATGGATGAACCAACGGTTGGTATTGATCCCCAAAGCCGGCGTCATATTCTCGAAGGTGTCAAGAGTATGAATGAAGAGGGTGTCACTGTCTTGTATACCACTCATTATATGGAGGAGGCCCAGGAATTATCCGATCACATCGCCATTATGGATTTCGGCAAGATCATCGCCAGTGGAACCCACGATGAATTAGTAAAGCTAGTTGGCGAACAAGACCGGATCGATATCGGTTTGAGCAGCCCCGAGGCTTCAGTCGCAGATAAATGGGGTGATCTGGAAGGTGTGAGCCAAGTGACGATTAATGAAGACACTGTAACCGTCCTGGCTGAAGATAGCAATCTGACCCTGCCACGCTTATTCGAGATGGCGGCCTCAGCTGGATTAAGGATTAATTCGGTTGAGATACAAGAACCAAATCTTGAAACTGTATTTCTCCATTTAACCGGTCGAGGATTGAGAGATTAAAAGTGAAATTACTGGATATTGCCCTTAAAGATCTTTTACAGTCGAGCCGGACGCTCTCAATATATATATTTATGTTCGTCATACCAATCGGGGTTACCTTGCTTTTCTTCTTTATGTTTGGAAGCGTAACCGGTAACGGAGATAGTAATTTTGAGCTGCCACAAACCTCGATTGTCATCGTGAACTTAGATCAAGGCCAGCTGAATGATTTGCCCGGGTTCGTTCCCCCTTCTCAGGATGTATTAGGTCTTAATCCAGATTCTGCATCAAATATGGGTCAGTGGTTGATCACCCTCTTAGAGTCAGAGCCTTTTCAGGATTTAATGATTGTGTCCGAGGAAAGATCAACGGCAGTGGCGAAATCTATGGTTGACCAGAGCGAGGTCGATCTGGCAATTATTATTCCAGAAAATTTCACCGATGTTTTGACCCAATCTGGTGACCAGGCCACAGTTGAGATCTATCAGGACCCAGCTTTAACATTTGGTCCTGCAATCGTTGAATCGATTTTAGGCCAGATACTCGATGCCTTTTCGGCAGCCAAAATTACTTCATTGGTCACCTTGGAGCAGCTGGCCACTGCCGGCGTTCCAATAGATGGTGCTGTTGTGGAAGCTGTAATAAATGAGGCTACAGCTATGGCTGCCAACCGTACTGGAGCAGGATCTGGAGCCGGATTCGGTCTGGTCGAGATTGAATCAATTTCGGATTCCGATGAACCTGACAATATTATCACTGAAATCGTTGGCTCAATCCTTGGCGGGATGATGATTTTCTTCGCTTTTTTTACCGGGTCGGCAGGAATGGAGACGATATTGACCGAAGAAGAACGGGGAACCCTGCCTCGTTTGTTTACAACGCCAACCACTCACCGGGAAATATTAAGTGGAAAAGGTGTCGCTGTAATCGTGACCGTTACGGTACAAGTAGCAGTTCTAATGTTTTTCGGCCGCCTGGTTTTTAACATCGACTGGGGATCGACGCCGACAACATTACTTGCAGCTGCCGGTATCATTATAATGTCCGTATCAACTGGTCTCTTTCTTGTTTCCTGGCTTACAAATACAAGGCAGTCCGGTATCGTATTTGGCGGTGTCCTGACATTGACGGGTATGATTGGTCTCATCGGAGTCTTTACTGCAGGCGCCCCCAATCAACCTGAAGCAATACAGACGATATCACTGCTCGTTCCCCAAGGCTGGGCGATCCATGGATTAGTGATCTCCATGGATGGTGGTAATGTCATCGACCTGCTTCCCATATTTGGCGGATTAATGGTTTGGAGCTTTGTTTTCTCCTTTATTGGTCAGCGACGAATGCGAAGTCGATTCGCTTAATGACTGATTTCTAAAATAGGACTATTTATGAGAGCTATCGACCTGGCAGCAAAGGATTTATTACAGATATTTCGCGACTGGCGAGCTGCACTATTTTTAATCATCATGCCTATCGCTTTTACACTTTTATTTGGCTTTGCCTTTGGCGGTTTTGGCGGTCCGAATCAGGGGGATCTCCGATTGCCAGTGACGATTATTAATCATGATCTTGAGGATTTAAGTTTGATCTTGGTGGATATGTTGGAGGATTCGTCGGTAATCAGAGTGGAATCATCAGATGAAGATGACCTCGGCAAGGTCAAAGACGGTGTAAAAGATGGTGAGGTTGCAGCAGCCGTAGTTATTCCTGCAGGTTTTAGTGAGGGGATGAAATCTGGCCCGGTAGCGGCGTTAACGATCATATCTAATCCGGTCGACAACGCTGGACGGACTGCCCAGGGTGAAATTGAAGCTGGCATTATGCGGTTGAACAATTCGGTTGAAACTGCTCGGCTGGGTGATGTACAGCTGCATAATAGACTGGGCTTCACCTCAGATGAAGAGCGGCAGGACTTTTATGACCAAACGCTAAATAAGGCTCTTGAATCCTGGCAATCACCGCCTGTCGTTGTTAGGACGACATCGACTGGGGAAAACATTGAGGCATCAGATGAGGGTGAAAATGCCTTTGCTCAAACTTCTTCGGGTATGATGGCCCAATTTGCGATTGCTGGACTGATGGGCGCCGCCTCGATTTTGGTCCTGGAGAGAAAAAACAGGGTGCTTAAGCGGCTCTTAACAACGCCAATGACCAGGGCTGAAATTCTACTTGGACACTATTTCGCGATGGTGATCATGGTAATTGTCCAATTAATCATCTTGATACTATTTGGACAGCTGCTGTTGGACTTAAATTATCTAGGATCCCCCCTTGCAACAATCATGCTGGTCGTTACCACTGCTCTTTTCACAGCCGGTTTAGGTTTGCTGATCGGTGCTTTGGCCAAAACTGAGGAGCAGGTGATCGTCTTTGCCCTGATACCTATGTTTGTTCTGGCGCCATTAGGAGGGGCCTGGGTCCCTCTGGAAATAACGCCCGAAACCTTTCAAAAAATTGCTTATTTCACCCCCCTGGCTTGGGTTGTTGAAGGGTTTAAGGATATCACCGTCCGGGGGCAAGGCATCCAGGCAATAATACCGGCTGCACTGGTATTGTCAGCTTATACAGCGGTCTTATTCGCTCTTGCGGCATGGCGCTTCAGGTTTGAATAAGCCCCTCCAGGAATTACTGGCACGATATAGGTTAAGCCAGGCAAAGTAACTGTTATGAAATTTAGATTCTTGACATAACAATAGGTCGAACACTGTTCAAAGGTTCTTCTCAAGGTATCCGTTGTAATGCTCAAGGGCTCGAGAAAACGATCTCCGGCCAAATCCAAAACGAACATGGTGATCGTCAAAGCCCATGAATCTGCTGGGGAGCAGGAGCACACCGGCATCTTCTGCCAAATTGTGGCAGTAAGACGTGGCTGAGGGTACGTCGATGCCGACTAAGGCAACCGATCCAGCCTGTGGCGGCCGCCATCGAAAGAACTCGTCCCACCGGCCAAAAAACTGGTCAGCTAACTTCAAGTTTCCCTGAATGATTGAGCGGCTGCGATCAGGCAGACTATCACCGGCTTCCAAAGCTGCTAAAGCTAACAGTTCGCTGGGGGCTGGCGGGCAGATGCTTGTATAATGCTTCCAATTGATAAGGGAGCTGCGGACCCTCTCGTCCTTCACTATTAACCAGCCCGATCTTAATCCCGGTAAACCATGGGTTTTAGATAACCCTGAAAGAACAACCGAGTTCTCATAGAGATCGGCGGCCGAAGATAATCTATCACCTTGCTTATATTCCAACCCCCTATACATTTCGTCGCAGTAAAGCCAGATTCCTCGTTGTCGGGCAATATTGATCAGGTGGGCGAATTCCTCGTGGCTGGGTAAGGAACCCGTAGGATTGTGGGGGAAATTTACAACAATGAGACGGGTATCATCACTTATAAGCCGCTCCAACAAGTCGAAGTCAAGCTGCCACCCCTTTTCCACCGCTTTGAGCGGCCACCGGCGAACGTCTTGACATATATGTTCAGTCACATTAATTAGAGCATCATAGGCTGGAACGAGGACAATAGCCTGGTCATCGGGCCCCAACAGAGCTCGCAGCGTCAGGTAGATTCCTTCGATGGGAGATCCAAGAATGATAACGTCATCGTCATGTATCGTGTCATAATCACGGGCCACGGCCGCCCGGAGCTCAGGATTTCCCTGGGATTCGGTATAACCCAAACGTAAATTGGTAAGCTTTCTGTTCTCCCAACCAGATGCTTCGAGTAATTCGCCTACGTTCATTGATTCGCAATCAGAAACCGACAACAAGTAGGGAGTTGAGAATTCATAACGAGCAAAGAAATGTTCAGTTTCAAAAGGGGTAATTTTCATAAAAGCTACCTT
>BTQB01000156.1:0-6175 GCA_036985655.1 Anaerolineae bacterium
CCTGTATGTGAAGCCTATTTAACTGTCACAGCTTGAATATTAGAAGGGGATTTCTTCCTCTTCTTGGGCTGCCGATCCTTCACTAGCAGGACCCGTGTCGAAACCAGCTGTGTCTCGGCCGCCGATGAAACGGACATTAAAGGCCCTCAAATCATAAGAGGCTCCCACAGTTCCATCCTGCCGGGTGAAGGTACGAGGACCACCCGTCTGGGGATCGGGGCGCAGCTCGCCCTCAACCAAAACCTGTCGACCCTTGGATAAATATTCGTTGGCTACTTCGGCTTGGCGTCCCCAAACGGAAACCCGAAACCAGGTTGTCTGTTCTTTGCGTTCGCCGCTGGCCTGATCAGTCCAGCTCTTATTGGTTGCCACACTTAAGGTGGTGACAGCCTTGCCGTCAGGCATGTAACGCATTTCCGGATCCCTACCTAGATTGCCGATAATTATGACTTTTTGATACATAAGTTAGCTCCTTCTTGTCACCGTGACGCGAGATATCTAATATAAAGATATTATCAGTTTCTTGTTAACAGTCAAGAACAAACGTTCGGATAAATCGCAGTGAACTTTGTTCGTCGCTGGCTCTCAGACTGTGGTAAACTTGCCAACTTATGTTGGAATCTCTTCCTTCGAGATCAAGCGGCCGTACCTTCGCTTTGGGAGTGATAATCTTTCTCTTTCTACTGGTTATCTCCCTGGCCTACTTAATCATTTCAGAGCCCATCACACTTCTTACCTTTTTATGGGTACTGGCCATAATAGCAACTATACCAACTATCTTCGTCGTCAATTATTGGCGAGCAACTCTATCCAATGCCCGCTACCTGGTGGAAAATCTGATCCTGGAAATAAAATGGGGCAGGTTAAGCCATTCAATACCATTGAACGAAATTAAGGCTCTCTGGTTAGTAGGCGAGGGTGTCAAGAGGCTTAGATTTCGGGGTATTAACTGGCCTGGTTTGACAGCAGGTTTTGGGGAGTTTCAAGATGGCCAAAGAACGTTTCAGGCCAAAATCTACTCGACCAGATCAACGGCTGAAGGGTTATTCATCGAAACTGGTAGCGAGGTCTTTCTTATCTCTCCTACCGATCCCGTCGACTTCAAAACTTGTATTGAAGCATTAAATATAATGCCAGAAACCGAGAAAACTCAAGGATCAATCGGTTTCCCGCTACTACCACAAAGCGCGCTCTGGAGAGACAAATTAAGCCAGATCCTGCTAGCGGCGCCAATAATCCTGAACCTACTTCTTTTTGGTATCTTAACTGCTCTGATGAACAGGTTGGATGGACAAGTGCCTTTACATTTCGATTCGACTGGTGTAGTTGTTCACACCGGTACCCCTGCTAACCTGCTTATACTGCCTGTCATCGGTCTGGTAGCCTGGTCTCTAGCATTGGGTGGGGGATTGTTTTTTTACATCTGGCGTGACGAACGGCCGATGGCCCAGATCATCTGGGCGATGACGATTGTTATCGAGCTGGCAGCCTGGGCGGCAGTAATCATATTGTTGGTTTAGTGTTATCCCAGGTAAGAAAAGTTTCTTCCTCATGCTTGAGAATCTGGCTCTTTCCGCACTGATTAGCGTTGTTATTTCCGGCCTAGCTTATTGGCGTGATTCCTTATCACTTTCAGGCGCGGCCGCTGCCCTTGTAGTTGGGACGCTGACCTTAGGGTTTGGTGGTTGGATCTGGGGCGTTCTCTTGGGGATTTTCTTTATTACATCTAGCTTGCTTTCCCATTACAAGGAAGCTGAAAAGGAGCAGGTCGCTGAGAAGTTCGACAAGAGTCACCGGAGAGATTATGGACAGGTGCTGGCAAACGGTGGTCTTGGCGCTTTAATTGCCTTTATGAACTTTGTTGCTCCGAACCCTGCCTGGTTTTTGATGTTTGTTGGTATTATGGCCACTGTAACGGCCGACACCTGGGCCACAGAGCTTGGCACTTTATCAAGTCAAGCACCACGATTGATTACATCAGGACAGCGTGTAGAAGCGGGGAGTTCGGGCGGCGTATCCATGCTAGGCACCCTGGTGTCTATTTTTGGGGGACTCGTCATCGGTTTAGCTGCAGGCTTTCTAGATCCATTGATCGAACCGGCAGTCGGCATAGTTATTGGCGCCGTTAGCGGCCTGATAGGCTCGCTTGTGGACAGTTTATTGGGGGCCACGATTCAACAGGTCTATTATTGCGACGCCTGCCAAAAAGAAACCGAGCGGAAAATTCACACCTGTGGCAGCGAAACGCAATCCCTTCGAGGTTGGTATTGGTTAAATAATGATATGGTCAACTTGATTTCGTCAATGATTGGCGGGATCGTGGCTGTTCTTTCTTGGTGGGTCTTTTTCTGAGCCTTTGTTGATCTGCCCCCAGACTCTCAGCGCCTCAGCTACACTCCAGGCCTGCGCCGGACACCCTCGAGGGGTATGGGGCGGATCGCCATCAAAAATTTCGCTAATGCTGCCTACGCCATGTTGGGCTAGGTGATGAAAGAATGGTTCCAACGCTGAATTAACGAAACCTTTGTCATTATACACTCTAAGATGAGCGCTCAGATAGGGGCCCATGAGCCAACCCCAAACCGTTCCCTGGTGGTAAGAGCCATCTCTCATCTCCTGGTCCCCACCGTAAGCGCTAATATAATCGCGATGTTCCTTTGCCAGGCTTCTTAGACCGAAGGACGTTGCCAGGCGCTGACTACATATGTCGACAATACTTTTCTGTTGATCTGCTGTAAGAGGACTGTAAGGCAATGATACGGCCAATAATTGATTTGGTCGCAATGAATGATCATGACCGTCGGGTCCATCCAATAGGTCATAACAGTAACCGGATTCATTATGCCAATAGCGAATGAAACCATTCCTGGTCTGTTCAGCCAGATTCACATATTTGGAAGGATTCTTCCCTAAATGATCGCTTAGTTCAACCATAATATGAAGAGCGTTGTACCAGAGTGCACTAACTTCTATTGGTTTACCGACGCGGGGGGTGACTATCCAATCACCTATTTTGGCGTCCATCCATGTTAGTTGAACACCGGGTTGGCCAGCATATATAAGCCCATCTATGGGGTCAAGCTTAATGTTGTAACGCGTACCATCAATGTGCCACTGGACTATATCACCCAAGACGGGATAAAGATTCGAGATTAATTCGATGTCTTCATTTTCTTTCTGTCTCTTATGAGCTGATGCTCCCTCGATATCAACAGATTCTTCTGTGCTTGCAACCAGCGTCACGCTTAACCCTGGGCCAAGGTGGAAGTTACAATAACCAGCAAAAAGATTGGCATCGATGAAATCTTCCTGACCCTGATAGGCTTCAGCACTCAAGTGATAGCCTTCATACCATTCTACCTCAGGAAACCAATTCGCGTTTCCGCTCATCAAAAAGAAAGGGGTTGCACTATCAAAGCTAAAAATCGAAGGCCATCCTGGATAGCATCAATTTCCATATCCCACTGGAATGGTATGGTTGTCTGATGATAATCGCGATAGTTTACTAATATCTTTGCTGAAATTACCATGGGCCCAGACGCACTTCTGAGAGTATATTGAATATAGGTAGTGTTTGAACCTTTCTCCATCCAGATACGCTTTTCTAATCGAGCATCTGCAATTGCATAGCTCCATACTGGGGTCGCGCCTTCGAGATGGAATCGTTCTAGGTATATATAACCTTGAGGTTCTACCGTTCCGTCATGCCAGCGGTTTGCAAATAGAGAGATATCCTGGTCAAGGTATTGAACTGTCTCATCGATTTTTGTAAGCAATAAGGTTCGACCAAGTGGAGGATGAAGCGCAGCAATTAGTAAGCCGTGGTACCGGCGAGTAAGCAGGCCTGGCACTGTACCCATGGCATAACCGCCAAGTCCGTTCGTCACCAGCCACTCTCGCTGTTCAGCCACGGGCAAGTAACCACAAATCTCTCTGCCAAAGTCCATAACTTTCCTAGAGACAAGATTATTTATGATTATTGTTAAGGCGTTGGGCGCAAGCAAACTTCAAAATCTTAATAAGACTGGTTAGAAAGTAAGGCGCCTTCGACTTCGCTCAAATCTGTTTTTATTAGGAAAATGATCGTGTTAGACTGAGTTACAAAATAAAGAATAGGTGAAAGAGATAAGATCGGCAGTAGTAAACCGGAAGAAAAAACATGAAACGAAAGATTTTCCTCGAGGATATACCATTAGATGACGCGAAAGCCACTTTTGTCCAGGCATTAAGTAGTTTGGGTCTTTGGCAAGCTCTGGCCTCGGAACGGATTGAGCTCGAAAAAGCCAGGGATCGAATAACGGCCGAGCCAGTATGGGCGCTGATATCTTCACCCCATTACCATGCCAGCGCCATGGATGGCTATGCTCTCAGATCCCAGGATACAGCCGGTGCATCGGAGACAAACCCTATCAGGTTTAGTGTCATAAGAAATGATCTGGCAGTCCCGGAAAGTGGGAAACCGGCATTGCCAGTTAATACCGGCCAGCCTCTTCCTTCTTGGGCAGATTGTGTTGTGATGATAGAAAAGACTCAGCCAGCAGAAGGTGAACATGACCGGCCAAAATTCGACATATACAACGCTCTTCCCCCCTGGAACCATGTCCGGCCCATGGGGGAAGATATTGTCACCGGCGAATTGATTCTGCCAGCTAATCATCGTCTGCGGCCGGTTGATGTAGGCGCGCTGGCGGCGGCGGGGCACGCTTCTGTGTCCGTTTACCGCAAGCCAAGAGTAGCCATTATTCCAACGGGATCGGAATTGATAAAGGTTGGTTCAAAGGAACATAAAAAGCCACTTCCTGGCCAGATTATCGAGTTTAATTCGCTTGTCCTGGCGGCTCAGGTTGAAGAGTGGGGAGGCATTGCGACACAGTGGCCAATCATACCGGATAAATTCGAAGCTATTCAATCGGCCGTTACCGAGTCAGCAAAACACCATGATTTAATCTTAGTCAATGCTGGATCCTCAGCGGGTACCGAGGATTATACTGCAAACGTGGTTGGCTCCTTGGGTGATCTGCTCGTTCATGGCGTGGCGGTCCGTCCAGGTCATCCAGTTATTTTAGGCCTAATCGATCTGTCAGCCACCGGAGATTTATCAAAGTCTACACGGACCCAGCCAGAAAAAATTCCGATTATTGGCGTGCCTGGTTATCCTGTAAGTGCAGCGATAACCGGCGAGTTATTCGTTGAGCCTCTGCTGGCTCGCTGGCAAGGGTTATCACATGATTCACCCCAGATGATGAAAGCGACTGTAACCCGAAAAATAGCGTCGCATACAGGTGATGACGATTTTGTGCGTGTGGCGCTGGGTAAAGTAGGCGATGAGGTATTAGCTACGCCATTAAGTCGCGGAGCGGGGGTTATCTCATCGTTAGTCAGGGCAGATGGACTTGTTAAGATCCCTCGATTTAGCGAAGGTGTTGATTCCGGATCCGAGGTCGAAGTATCCCTATACAGATCCCCGGCTGAGATCGATCAAACAATCCTTGTTATTGGAAGCCATGATATGGTCCTTGATCTCCTGGCTCAATATTTGGCTCAAGAGGGATCTGGAAGGCGTTTAACCTCTGCAAATGTGGGCAGCCTTGGTGGTTTAGTTGCCTTGAGCAGGGGTGAGGCTCACCTGGCAGGTTCTCATTTGCTCGATCAGGAGAGTGGTCTGTATAACGAGACCTTTGTCAAACGCTATTTACCTGATCGCGATATTGTTTTACTGACGCTGGTCGGACGAGAACAAGGTTGGATCGTGCTAAAGGGCAATCCGAAAGGGTTAAGAAGTTGGCAGGATGCAGCCAATCCTGATATCCGGATCGTTAATAGGCAGAGAGGGTCCGGTACGAGGCATCTGCTGGATTTCGCCTTGAAAAGGGCAGCTATAGAACCTGAAGGTGTTCGGGGCTATGAACGCCAAGAATATACGCATTTGGCCGTCGCTGCAGCTGTTGCATCCGGCACGGCCGATGCTGGTCTTGGCATTCGGGCCGCTGCAAACGCCCTAAGCTGTGATTTTGTACCGCTCGCTAACGAACGCTTCGACCTGGTCATCCCAAATTATCTATTTGAAAGTGACCATATCCAACCATTAATTGGACTGCTTTATGATCCAAAATTCCAACAAGCGGTGAAGGCGATGCCGGGTTATGATGTGAGCTTAATGGGACAGAAGAAGTAT
>BTQB01000157.1:0-6168 GCA_036985655.1 Anaerolineae bacterium
AACGACTCTCGTCGCTCCCGTCTAAAGTGAAACATATTGGGATATGAAGAGCTCTCTGTTTCTGAGGGATCTTTACATTCTGGAGCTGAAGTACGAACATATGAGGGAAGCCAATAGAATGTAATATTGCTAGCCATAGGATATGCTGTAAGAAGCTCTCCTCGCTTGAGGAGTAACTGAACTAGCCCGAAGCACCAGGCATATCTCACTCCATCAGTTCTGATCGCGGGAGTGATTGCTACAGTGGAACATCGTCCGCCTGAGATCGAGCACTGCGATTCGACGACCCCAACGAGAAGTACCGGATCAGGCAGGGAATCTACCGTATCTTGTAGGCTGTTGACAATGTCATCATTGCCGTGACTGTCGTCAAGGTCGACCACCGACATGATGGCTAGAGCTATTGTCGAAACGGTGCGTTTCTGAGGTCGGAAGGAACTTTAGCTCGATTACTGCGCTTGCCCGACTCCCGTTGTTCTGGTTTCGTCTGCCCAAACAGCTATCTTTCCAGAGGTAGCTGTTTTTTGGGCAGGATTTAACTTTTAGATGCGAAAGAACAATGCCTTTATAAGCGTGCTTCCAACCATCTGAAGAGGAGCTTTGTCATGATCTTAGACACAGGCATCAGCATCGCCTTCAACTGTGATTCTCCTGCCCATAACGCGGCCGCTTCCATTTTACCGGATTTCTTCTTAACCTCTTTCAATATCCAAATATAACCAAACTCAGTCACTCGAGTAGCTATTGGATCGAGCAGTGCAGCTTTATTAGTAATCTTCTTATTCCGCACTATTCCCCCAATGAGTTTAGTAAAAATCGCGTAACGATTCTGATGCGCCTTACCCAACGCCGAACTTGGAGTGAGATAATATTGTTTCAAGATTTGCGAGATGGCCATTCCCTTCCCAGGTTTCGCGCCAGAACCTAACAAAGCTCCCAGGCCTCCTGCGGATTCCGCACCCTTATTTAGCACAAAGGCATCAATATTGCCTTCCATATCAGCTCCTGACACCAATTCCGTAAAATAATCTTGTGGCGATTTCACCTTCGACTTATTGATGGCATCGGCCACCATCTGGCCTGCCGCCGAACCAACATCCCCTCCCCAGGTGGCAAATTCAGTGTTGGGCATCTTCACCACGGGATTCGGACCGGGGACTTCCAATTCAACACTCTTTTTAGGATCTAACAGGGCTTCCAGGCCAGTGAGAAGGTGACCGATATCCGTACCAGCCACAACCTGGCTGGCTTGCAGGGCGGCAAGCAATGAGCCCTGTCCTTTTCCTAGTTGACTGCTTGGGTCACCTATATTAGGGCTTTTTGGCAGCACATCTTCCCACTGCTTGGTCGGACTGGTGCTCCAGGTTTTGCCATAGTAAACCTGGCGCAATAAGGCCAACATTTTTCGAGGGGAAAGGCCTGGAAACTTCTGTTCAGCAGCATGTACCAGAGCCACATAGTCGACCATTGTCTGGGCCTGGGTATAGGTTTTCTGCTTACGCTGGATCGTGGCTGGAGCAGCCGCTAATATCCTCTGTAAATGGCGGTTACCATATGTTTGACTAATATGTCGAGCCAGGGCTTGTTTCTGGATGGAGTTCCAACGAGGATCGTGCAGAGCGGCCGCTTGTGCTTCCACTGAATCACGGCCAGCACCTACCGGCTTAATTGTAACCATCGGTTTCTGAGTTTTAGCTGCAGCGGCAAAGCTGTTTTTCTTTTTCTCTATTGAAGCAGCTTGTTTTCGGTGGGACATCGCTATGAACTAAATCCGCCTAATATATTGTGTTGTATGTACACTAGCCGGAGGTTGTCAATAATGTATCATTTACAAGGCTACAATATACCATATAACAAGCGAATTGGAACGCCTGAGAAGAGGGTGGTAATTCTATAATCAAAAAACTTTCTCTCCTTGCCCCATCTCCTAATAAGCATGGTTTCCCAGCGCCTAAACAAGAGCCAGAACCGCTCTCGGCGACTGGCATGATATAGTTTTCCAACCTCGATCTGACCGCTCCCATTTCCCTTTGATTAGCAAGGTCTATCGGTTTCCGCCTGATTTTCTTATTCCTATCTTTGGCCTATTGCTGATCCCTAAATGCTGTTTCCCTGGGGACGGCCAGTACATCAGCTCGATTGTCCTCGCGCTTGCCTGATCCCCGTCGCTCCCGACTAAATAAAAATCAACCTGGATATGAAGAGCTCTCTGTTTCAGGGGGCTTTTTGCGTTTAGGGTTATTCACACCTTTGATTGAATAGGCTCTATAGACGATTTAAATGACCTCAATTGCTTGTCATATCGTTGATCAGATTAGATTGAGAAAAACCAAATTGGCTTGATATATCTGGCTCAATTCAAGTTTTAGATTATGATTACGGGAGAGACACATTTTTGGAGACAATTATGTTGTGGGATCGGCAACGACCATAAGATCCAAGTCTCTTATCACATCCATTGACTGGCGATGAAAAGTTCGCCTCCACTCTTTTACTTAATTTTTCAACCAGGCCTAGCGGCGAAGATCCTTTTGATGCCGGCAGGTCAAAGGAGCAAATAATGGGTTATTCAATCTCCACCGGCATGGTGCTGGGTATCATCATCTGGTTCATGGTGCGCTACGTAATCAATGGTTTCTACACGGTAGATCAGAATGAGCGGGCAGTGAAAACGCGTTTCGGTAAGGCCCCGCGTATTGGTGAAGCGACCACCCTGGATGACCCCATTGCCGAAGCGTTGAACAAGAAAGATCGTGAGCGCTACATTTATCCTCAGATTCGGATCATATTCCCTGGCGGCCCATACTACCGTTGGCCGTGGGAGAAGGTGCACAAGGTTTCTGTGGCCACCGAGACGATGAGTATGGCCTTAGACCTGGAAACGCCCAGCGCCAACAAAAACGGCACTGAACTGGAAGCGGTGACCAAAGACCAGCTCAATATCGGTCTAACAGGCCAGATTCGGTACAGGCCAGCCGAACGAAATCTCTATGCTTATCTCTTTGGTGTGAAGACGCCCATAGTGCATGTGATGGGTTACTTTATCGCCATTTTGAGGCAGCGGATAGCCAGTTTCGAAACGCCGATATTGGCCGAAGATGTGGACGAGATGGATGCTGGCCTCTTCGCCGGGGTCTCCATAAACGACCTTCGCAAGAACCTGGATGAGATCAACACTTTCATGGAACGCGAATGCGCATCTTCACCAGCTCGCTATGGCGTTGAATTTGATGCCTCATTGATCACTGGTATCGATTCCCCAGCGCAAGTGGAATCAGCCCTGGCGGCCATAAACACCGCCCACAACGAAGTGCAGGCTGATATCAGCCTGGCCAAGGCGCAAGCCGACCAGACCATCGTCCAATCGAAAAGAGCGGTAGAAATCGAGACCCTCAACGCTCTAGCTGAGGTGGAACCGCTCCTGTCTGTGGCTGAACAGCTGCAGATCCTTCAGGAAAGTGGACCCGATGCTCTGCCTGCCTATTTGCGTAATGTGCGTTTGGTTTTGTATGAAAAAGCCCAACATGCCATCGTGGAGGTGGAAAAATGAATATTATTATCTCGTTCATCATCACTGTAAGCATTACTTTTATCGTTTTCCTGCTCCTGGAACCTTTTGCGCGCGGGATCTTGCGTCTGTTCGGCTTCTATGACGTGGTCGAGGAAGGTAGAGCCCATGTTTATATGCTCTTTGGCAAAGTGGCTTTAATTGTTACCGAGCCCGGGTTGCAGCTGCTGTGGTTGAAGATGGGACCGAAAGCTTTCGTTATCCGTTGGCTCGGCGACCGGCATGTTTTAGATACGCGTCTCGACCAGCGATACCAGCGGAGTTTACCGGTCAATTCGGAAGAAGGCGCGCCCATGGGCATCGGCGTCTGGTACGAGATGCATATAAGCGACCCGGTTTCTTACTTGTTTAAGAACACGGACCCTCGGGGCTCGCTGGCGGCCAATGTAAACAACGCCACTGTGCGAACGCTGAGTAATATGCGCTTGGAAGATATGCTCGAAACGCGCCATGTGATGAGCCGGGCGGTGCGGGCCGAAGTTTCTCCCAAGTCGGAAGAGTGGGGTTACAAATTGGGTTCGGTGTACATTCGCAAGGTGCATTTTCGGGACGCCAATATGATCCAGCAGATTGAGGAGAAGGTCGTCAATCGCCTGCGCCAGGTGACTTCGGCCATACTGCAGGATGGGGCCAATCGCGTCAGCCTAATCACCAGCACGGCCGAACGTAAAGCGGCAGTTGAGTTCGCGAGGGCCACCGCCATGCGGCCGAAAATTGTCGGCGAAGCACTGCAAAAAATTAGCACAAACCCGGAAGTCGCCGAGGTAATGTTCAAAATCCTAGAGATGGAGAACCTCGTGGAAGGGAACGTTCGGCTGACCCTACTGCCCGAGGATAACGAGTTGATCAAACAACTGGTCGGCGCGGAGACGGCACTGGATACGATAAATGACGACGATGGACAAATTGGATAAATATTTAGTAGTGAGTGGCGAGTGGGCGAGTTACGAATGAAGAAATTCGTTCATCGTCCACCGTCAATCGTCAATCACGAATCAAACAGTTCGCCTGGCTAGCCCTAATAGGGAACGACAACGATCTCGCAAGTTTCCTGTCCAACCTACTGGACGGGTGAGAATCGACTCAAACAGCTACTTGCATCACTGCGCTCTAGTGGGTTCCTGTCACGATTTTTTGGGGACGTTGCGCAGTGGTTAACATACCGGCCTGTCAAGCCGGAGATCACGGTTTCGACTCCCCGTCGCTCCCCCTGAGTACAAATGTCATTCAATATTTAAGGTCCGTCTAGAAATGACGGGCTTTTTTGCATCATATATTCAGAGTGTAAGGGAGCCAGTAATGTACATGCCTGCGAAAGCAACATTTTTTCTGAGGCAACGGTATGAGTCAAAGTAACATATAAATTGAGTCAATTTGCGTAGTTCATTTTTTTCAAGTGGGGGAGTATAATTAGGAGTGGTTTCTCTCTACCAGCAGTATATAACATCGCTGTGCCTGGGGATTAAGTAATGGCGGTCACGAATAGTGAACGAAGTTCGATCGCTGACCTGATCGAGGAAAGCTATGCGTTAGAGCGATCAGGTGATATCAGCGGTGCGCTGAATCAGGGGCGGGCTGCCCTGGAACAGGCGCGAAGCTTCGGAGGAAATGAAGATGTCGCCGCGGCTTTGGCTTGCGTCGCCCACTGCCAGCAGCACTTGGGGCATTATGACCAGGCATGTACCCTGGCTGAGGAAGCCCTGGCTTACACCACCCCCGATTCGCAAACTAAAGCTGAAGCCCTTCGAATTCTGGGAAACTGCGCGCACGAGGCCGGTGATCTCGCATCGGCCGAGGAGTTCTACCACCGTGCCATCGACATCGCCCGGCAGCTTGGACACAATCGTGCTTTACAGATTTGTCTCCACACTCTTTCCGCTTGTGTTTACATACCTCGTGGACAGTTCGATCTGGCTCTGGCCTCCGATGAGGAGTCGCTTCGTTTGGCTTTGGAGCTAAATATGCCGGAGGTCGCCTGGTTTCCACTGGCAACGATGGGCTGGGTCTTCTGGGTGACTGGTCAGCGGACCCGTGCATTGGCTATAACCGAAGAAATGCGTGGCTTCGTTCAACCGGGTTCCATAGGTGAAGGCTATTACTATTGCTTAAGCGCCGATTTGGCTCAGGATGGGGAGAACCCTGATTCCGCACTGCCCTTGTACGCACACGCCCGCGCTATTGCCGAGAAAATCGGCGATCCGGGCTTGAACGTTGAGTTGCGTGTGGGATTGAGCCGCTACTACCGATCCACCGGCAGCTCGCCCGCTGCCCACGACTGGGCTGACGACGCTTATTCCATCGCTCAAAGAGCAGGGAGCCGCGACCTTCAAAGCTGGGCTCTCATTGAAAGGGGGCGTTCTGCATGGGAGATCGGTGACCTCGACCAGACCGAGTCCGATCTAACGGCCGCCATCGAGCTTCTAACACCCATGCAGGCACAGTATGACCTGGCACAAGTTAACTTCCTTTTGGCTGTCCTATATCACTACCAGGAACGACCCGAGGCCGAATCCACATGGTTGGAGGCTGTCGCCCGGGTAGAAAGCGGTGGGTACGCATTTCTCTTGGAAAGAGAACGAAAGCTAGCCTTCCCTCTGCTG